>JAUVCD010000964.1 GCA_030590865.1 Myxococcales bacterium
GCTGTGAGCACGCTGCGCAATTGGTCGACAGAGAGCACGTTGTTGGTCATGGCGGCCACCTGGGGGTAGACCGCGCGAAACGCCTCTTCGTCAGGGTCACCAGCGGCCTGGTAATGGGTCGCCAAGCGGTCGATCTTGTCCGCTGGTAGTCCGGCGAGCGTTTCGGCGGTTCGCGGTCCGAGAAAGTCGGCGAGGCACTGGCGGTCCGTCTCAGACAGGGCGGTCGCCAGCTCATCGATCTGGGCCAGCGTCATGGCGTCGAGGCCAGTGCGAAACACCTTGGGAAAAACGGCAGCGAAGGGTGGCACGGCGTGGCCAAAACACTCGGTGTCCGGGGGGGGGCTAGAGGTGGCATTCATGGCACGGGATGACAGACGTGTGGGCCGTTGCTGTCAAGCCAGGCTCATCGGTGGCCTCGCCCTTGCGAGGGAACCGTTGACGTCGTGCACCGTGGGGGAAAAGATCGGCCCTCTTCAGCCACTGGGCCGGATCGCATGTGCCGCCGGCCAACCGGGAGATTGTCATGACGAGCAAGAACGTGGACGTAACAGGCAAGGTAGTGATTGTTGGGGCAGTACGCACACCGATCGGTGCCATCGGCGGCGGGCTGGCTAGCATGCAGGCCGAGCAGTTGGCCCAGCACGTCACGGCGGCGGTGCTGAAGCAGACCGGGGTCGATCCGAAGCTCATCGAGTACACCTGCTTCGGTTGGGTGATGCAGGACCCGCGGAGCCCTAACGTCGCCAAGACGGTGGCCGAGCTTTGCGGTGTGCCGCCCACGTCACCGGGCACGACGTTTCACGAAAACTGCGCCTCTGGGGCCGCATCGGTCCACTCGCTGGCCCGACGCATTTTGCTTGGCGAAGTGGATATCGGGATCGCCGGTGGTGTCGAGTCGATGAGCAACGTCCCTCGGTTCTTGCATCAAGGCCGGCTCAAAGGGCAAACCTACGGAGACTTCACCTTGGTCGATGGCGTGATGGGGTCTTTGTTCGACGCCCACGCCGGCGCGAAGGGCGAGCTCATGGGGTTGTTGAGCGAGCGGCTCAGCGAGCGCTATGGCGTCAGCCGAGAGGAGCAGGACGACATCGCCTATCGCTCTCACCAGAACGCCTGTGAGGCGTGGAAGGACGGGTCCTTTGACGACTACGTCGTGCCTGTCGAGATCCCCCAGCGGCGGGGTGAGCCGCTCGTCGTGGCCAAGGATGAGGGGCCCAAGGACATTCCGCGAGAGACCTTCGCCAAGCCCAAGCCTTATTTCAAGAAGGACGGCGGCACCATTACTGGCATGAACTCCAGCTCGATCAACGATGCCGGTGCGGCGGTGATTGTCGCGAGCGCGAAGAAAGCGGCCGAGCTAGGGCTGGCGCCGTTGGCAGCGCTGCACACCTTCCACAATATCGGCGTGGAGCGAGAGTATATGGGCGAGGGAGCCTTCAAGGTCATTCCACCCTTGCTCGACCGAGCTGGCGTGGCCCTTGCCGACGTCGACTACTTGGAGCTCAACGAGGCCTTCGCCGTGGTCCTCGGTGCGGCGTTCAAGTTCCTCGATGGGCTGGCGGTCGAGCGCACCAATCAGTGGGGCAGTGGGATCAGCATCGGCCATCCGGTGGGCTGCACCGGTGCCCGGCAGATTGTCGACATGGTCCACCAGCTGAGGCGACGGGATGGGCGCATCGGCGTGACCTCCCGTTGCGTTGGCGGAGGGATGGGCTCGGCCGAGGTGTTGGTGCGCTTCTAGGCTTGCAGACCGTGCCGGCCTCTGGGTGTCGCGGCTGTCTGGACGCTAGATTCCGACAAGCTTGGTGACGGTGTCGATCAGGTTCCGCAGATCCGCCGAGCTGAGACGTAGTTTGCCGGACAGCTCGCGACCCTGGGCCGTGATGGTGATCCCGTTGAACACCTTGCCGAGCCCGAATTGCTGCACCTCGGGCTGCTTGCGCGCCTGATTGAGCCCCATGGTCGCCATCTTCTCGAGCTCGCGGGCAGCGGCTGCCGTGGCCATTTGAGCGAAGGTGTCGAGCTTCAATCCCAGCGACACATCAGCGCCAGCTGCAAGCGCTTGCAGCTGGCCTAGGTTCTTGTCCTCTCTGGTGAGCTTCTTCTGCAACGACTTGGGGGTGTCGGCTGCGGCGAATAGAGCGCGGGACGACACCTTGCGCAGCTGTGCTGCGAGCTTGAAGCCAGGGCCGGTCTTCTTCATGCCCCGTTCAAACACATCCCGGGCGCCTACCACGATGAACTTGCCGCGGAACGCCAAGGCGCCGTCTTGCTTCCGACCGAGCAGGTAGTACGTGCCCCCCATGCCATGTCGTTGCTCCACCGTGGCGCCCTCCTGCCGCATGAAGGCCAGCACCTTGGCCTGGTTCACCGGCACCTCCACCACGGCCAAGAACTTGTCCTCGTCCTGGACGACCTGAGGATCGAAGGCGACCACCAGCGACCGGATGTCGCGGAGCACGTTGATACCCGTCGCCTTGCGCAGCTTCTCGAGCTCCCGCTTCGCGCCTCGTTCTTTGAGGGCGATCTCCACGGCCCTCTTGTAGAGCACCGATTTCTTGACCTGATCACCGTCCACGCCCACCACGGCGAAAGCGTTGCTCGGGACGTATCTCAGCGCGCCCTTGACGTCCCCCGCTGCGGCGTTGACGGCCCACAGTGGGATGAACAGGAATAGAGCGGCGGCCAGGACCAGTCGTACCGTGGGTTGGTTCATG
>JAUVCD010000955.1 GCA_030590865.1 Myxococcales bacterium
TGCTGAATCCGCTGGAGGCCAACGTGGCTGAGCCCCACTACGTCAACGGTGGCAGCTACAGCGCTCGGGCCAATGTCGTCGGCATTGGTTTGCGTTACCAGTTCGAGATTGCTGAAGGGGACACGGTCGACCCTGATCCGAGTGCGAGCCCTGGCGAGGACGGCGAGGCCGGTGATGCTGGCGCGGCAGCTCCCGATGGCGCCGAGGGCGAGCGGGGTGGCGAAGACGGCGGGGACGAAGCCGACGACGAGGACGAAGCCGAGGACGAAGCCGACGACGAGGATAGCGACGAGGCGGTCGGCGACGACGGCGAGGCCGATGGTGAGGAGGACGACTAGGGTCTTCGCGGAGGCGAGCCACCACCATGTGCGACACCTTTGTGGTCACCGGCGAGGCTACTGCCGACGGCGCGGTCCTGTTCGGCAAGAACAGCGATCGCGAGCCTGACGAGCCGCAGGTAATCGAGCGCCACGCCGCTGCGAGCCATCCGCCGGACGCCCAAGTCCACTGCACCTACCTCCGGATAGCCCAGGTGCCCAAGACCCATGGCGTGATCTTGTCGCGCCCCGTTTGGATGTGGGGCGCCGAGATGGGAGCCAATGATCAAGGTCTGGTGGTGGGCAACGAGGCGGTCTTCACGCGGGCACCCCAACAGGCTGTGGGGCTGCTCGGCATGGATCTGTTGCGGCTGATCCTGGAGCGTGCCTCCTCGGCTTCCCAAGGCGTGGAGCAGCTGACCGGATTGCTCGAGGAGCATGGACAAGGGGGCGCCTGCGGTTATCGCAACCACAGCTTTCGCTACGACAACAGCTTCTTGCTGGCCGATCCAGAAGACGCCTGGCTGGTGGAGACTGCTGGGCGAGCTTGGGTGGCCAAGCGCATACGAGGGGTGCGAGCGATCTCGAACGGGCTCACGTTGGGGGAGCGCTACGACCGCGCTTCGGTCAATCTGGCGGCCCATGCCCGCGACCTGGGGCTGCTGCGGGGCAAGGGCCCAGTCGACTTTGCGCGCTGCTTTGGACAGCCCGGCCTCACTTGGGCGGCAGCGGCCCGCCGTCGGCGGGCTTGTGTGGAGCGCTACCTTGGGGACAAGGGCAAGGTCATGGTGGCCGATGCTATGGGCGCGCTACGGCAGCACGGCGATGACGGTCAGGCGGGGGCCGGGCTGCGGCAGACGGTCTGCGCCCATGCGTCATGGCTTCCGACCCGGCGGTTCGGCCAGACCACCAGCTCGATGGTGAGCCAGCTGTCGGCGCGACGGCCTATCCATTTCCTGACTGGCACTAGCGGGGCTTGCACATCGGTCTTCAAACCGCTGTGGCACGACACGGGTTTGGTGGGCTACGGACCGCCGCCGGCAATGCGCTATGACGCCAAGAGCCAGTGGTGGCGCCACGAGCGTCTGCACCACCTGGCGATCCGTGAGCTGCCGCAGTTTCTCGAGCGATTCGTTCCCGAACGTGAGCAGCTCGAGGCCGAGCTCATCGCTGCCGCCCAGGGGGTCGTCAACCCAGGGGCGCGGCAGGCGGTGACCGAGGATGCCTTTGCCCGTGCCGGGGCCATCGAGGACCGCTGGGTCGAGCGGCTGGAGCAGCGGCCTGCTCAGGGGGGCGCCTCGCTTGGTGCGCTCTTGTGGAAGCTGCTCGGGGCCCGCGCCCAGCTGCCCTGAGACGCCCCATTGCGCCGAAATACAGAGCAGCCCCGCCTCTTTTGGAGGGGCGGAGCTGCTTCAGGCCGCTAGCTAGCGGCCACGGTTATGTCCGTCGGTCAGCTACACTCAGTGTTGCATTCGGCGGTCTTGCATGCCTGGAAGGCATCGGCTGCGGTCTGGATGGTGCTGTCGGTGCACGCCGAGTCCCCATTGAGACAATCGATGCACATCTGAATCGAAGCCGTCTCGCCGTCACCGACGCAGGTGGTGATCTCGTCGCAGCACGTGGAGGCGTTGATGCAGACGTGGCACTCGAAGACGGGATCTACGCCGCCAGAGTACAAGCCAATGCCGGAGCCGCAGTAGTCGCCCGGGCAGTTGGCGTCCTTGCAGGTGTTGTAGGTGGTCAGCAAGGCGTTAACGTCACAACCCGACAGATCAGGATCCTGCAAGCAGGCGTTGCAGTCGATGTCTGCGTGGCAGGGATCGAATGAGGCGCAGCAGTTGTCAGTGATGCACTCGTTTATTGCTTCGCTCGTGTAGCCCAAGTCGCTGCCGCAGATGCCGGCGATCGCACAGGCTTCCATGCAGCTGGTGTCGAGACAATTGTACAGCGCAGCGGCTGCGGGCTGACCGGCACCATGGGTCGACATGCAGGTATCAGCGCAGGTCTCGTCGCTGCCACAACCATCGATGCAGGTGATGAGTTGCTCGCAGGTCGAGCCGATGTCGCAGGCCAGCAGCTGAGAGCAACAGGACGTTTCGGCGCAGCTCTGACAGGCAGGCTCATCCGAGATCTGATAGCCGCCACAATCGGTGGTTCCTGAACTCGAAGATGACGAGGTTGAGGTTCCTGAGCTGGACGAGGAGGTCGACGTGCTCCCGCCGGTGCCGTCGTCGTCGTCGTCAGTCGTCTTGTCGTCTCCGCAAGCCACGGCGATTAGCGCACCTGCGAACAGCATTCCCATCCAATGCGAGGTCTTCATCTGTCTACTCCCGAAAAAAGGAACACACCCGCCAGCTCATCGAGCCCCGACAGAATGCTAGATATGAGAGTTAGTACAGCGCTTTGGGGTGATGTGCAAGGTGCTCCGCTTGGCT
>JAUVCD010000927.1 GCA_030590865.1 Myxococcales bacterium
ACCTAGGGGTGATGGCGGGGTACTGCCCAACCAAGGCAGTCAGTCCGCCGTCATCGGGCCGTCACGGTCCTTGCTCAAGGCGCGAGCTTGGCCAAGAAGACGTCCTGACCACCTTGGTTAGGCAGTGCCCCGCCACCGAAATCGATGCCCACGCGATAGACCCCAGTGAGCAGGATGCCTCGGGCCGAGTCGATGGCGACATCGATGACGAATTGGTCGTTCACAGCGCCGTAGACGTTGCTCCACAGATGGCTGAAGTCCTGGCTGAGCTTGACTACCACGGTGTCCGAAACGCCCGCGCTGGTGAGCGGTCCACCACCGAAGTCGGCGGAGCCGGCCAGATCGGCGACGAAGACGATGTTGTCTGCGCTGTCGGTGGCCACCGCCCAGCCGACCTGCCAGTCCGCGGCGTTGCCGAAGGCGAGGCTATCGAGGTGGGCGCCGGACCCATCGAGTTTGGTGACGAAGATGTCCCAGCCGCCGGTACTGGTGAAGGGGGTGCCGCCGAAATCCACGGTCCCCCGGAACCCGCCGGTGAAGATGACGTTGTCGGCGCTGTCGGCCGTGATCCCGACCGCCCACTGGTTGTCGGCGCCACCAAAGGAATGGCTGAATTGGTGGGTTCCAGTCGAATCGATCTTGGCCACGAAGATGTCCTGGCCTCCGCCGTTGGCAAGCGAGCCGTTGCCGAAGTCGATGCCGGTTTGGAAGTAACCCGCCAGCAGCACGTTGTCCGAGCCGTCAACGGCCAGGTCCCAGATGGCCTGGAGCCCCACGTCACCGTACTGGGCGCTCCATAGATGGTTGCCTGTGGGATCGAGCTTGGCGACGTAGATATCCTGACCGCCGACGCTCGTCAGTGCCGGAGGAGCACCGTCGAAGTCGATATCGGCGTTGAAGTGACCGGCTAGGACCACGTTGTCCGAGCCGTCTACCGCGATCTGCTGGCCGAAGTCTTCGGCTCCGTCGCCGAAGCCCTGGCTCCACTGGGCATTGCCGTTCGGGTCCAGCTTGGTCACGAAGACGTCGAAGCCGCCGTTGCTGTAGAGGATTGGCGTGCTGCCAAAGGAAAAAGCGCCCCCGAAGTAGCCTGTGATGATGATGTTGTCTGCCGAGTCGACCGCCACGTCCAGGCCCCGTTGGTGCTCCAAGTCTCCAAATCGATCGCTCCACAGGTGGTTGCCGCTGGAATCGAACTTGGCCACGAAGATGTCGTCCCCACCCAGGCTCGTCAGCGTGCTGGTCCCGAAGGTAATGGTGCCGGTGAAATACCCCACGATGACGACGTTGTCCGCCGAGTCGACGGCTACGCCCCAACCCCACTCCGCTGAGCCGTCGCCAAAGCCATGACTCCACAGGTGGTTGCCGATGGCGCAGCTGCCGGCGCCGTCACAAACTCCCGCGGTGGGCGCGGTGCAATCGAGCTCTGGGTCGGTGCCTGCCAGGTGGGGCGTGCACTGACCCACCAGGGTCGGCGTATCGCAGGCCTGGCATGCACCGTCGCAGGGAAGGTCGCAACACACATCATCGACGCAGATCCCACTGAGGCATTCCCCAGCGGTGCCACAGGCTTGGCCGTCGCTCTTGACGCATTGGCCCTCGCCGTCGCAGACGTCACCCCCGTGCTCGTCGCAGCTCTCGCCTTCTCCGGCGTTCTCGAGCCCGCAGCTGCCTGCGGTGCAGGTGGGCCAGCTGCAGTCGGTGGTTTCGCCTGCACAATCCCCTGGGGTTTCACATTCCAAGGCGGGGCCGCCTGTGCCACCGGTTCCGCTGGTGGACGTCGTGCCGCCCACGCCGCCGGTTCCGCCGCCCCCGACGGAGGTCTCGTCCGAGCTGCACCCAAAGGCACTGAACGCCAAAAGCACGCCGAGCCCTAGGGCAGCGGTGGCAGCGATTCGAAGCAATGGGCCATGTCCCGGGCGAGGGCCAGCGGTCCGTACGAGGTAAGAGGTTGCCATAATCAAGTCTCATTCTGTCAAGGCGGCCAAAGCAAGGGGGCGGATGGCGAAACCAGCCTAGTTGGGCCGCACCCGCGGCGGCTTGGCTGGCTTGCCTCCAAGCAGCGGCAGGCACGCCGCTGCTATACTATTATTCGTTCTCTGCCGGCAGATTGCCATCTCCACTGCGGCGCCCCCGACTACTTGTGCTTCGTCGTGCCCGACCGGTGACCGAGGGCTCAGTCGAGCACGCAGCGCAGCGACAGTCCCCAAGTTTTCGGAAAGGTGTTGTAGTAGCCGACCGCGTCGCTGCCGCTTTGCAGGCAGCGGCGCCACGCCAGGGTGCCGAAGTCGGTAGCCGTGTGTACGAACTCGTATTGATTCAGAAGCGAGCAAGCGCCGCCTGCGCAGCGGCCCGCGAGAAGTGCGTCGTAGCCTGACGAGCCCCCCACCTTGAGCGCTGTGCCCACCGGCGCGCCCCGCCACTGATTTACCAGATCGGCGACCGCCTGCGTCATGCCGAGCTGAATCTCGAGGGACTTCCATTCACTGTCGCTCGGGACGTGCCAATCTAGCGGGCAGATCCCTCGAGTGGTCGACGGGTTGCCCGTGTCCGAGGGGGCGTAGTCCATCATCTCGTCCCACTGGTACAGGCCGCCGTGGGTCGTGCAGTTTGCCGCCACGTCGCCATAGCACCAGGTCTCCACCAGCGTGTTGGAGATCTGCGGCGTGGCTGCTGGGATGATCGTCCCGTGCCTCAGATTCTCTGCCATCCAGCACTGAGGGCCGATGGCCACCGTGGCGTAGCTCTGGGTGTCTCGGGCATCGACTAGTGGGCTGCCACAGTTGAACGGTGGTTCGCCGCCGCTACCACCATTGCCACCGCTGCCACCGTTGCCACCGTTGCCACCGCTGGCGCCACCCATTCCGCCGCTGCCACCATTGCCACCGCTGCCACCGCTGCCACCGCTGCCGCCGCTGCCGCCGG
>JAUVCD010000460.1 GCA_030590865.1 Myxococcales bacterium
AAGGCCAACCGTCGGGTGCGTGCCTGGTGCGGATGACGCAGGCGGCGGCTGACAATCCGTGACCAACGCCAGGTTGACAGAGTCTTCCCGCGGTTCTCGGCTGACGCGATGGCCCCAACTCGAGAGTTCGTCGGTAGGGAAGAGGAACTACGCTGGTTGGCCTCGCCATCAGCTGGCAGGGCCAGGGCGGCGAGCTCAGCGTCCCTCAGTGAGAAGCTCTCACCGCAACCGTGGGTCGAGAGAGATGCCTGGGGTGGGAGGCTCGTCTCGTCGTGAGCCAGGTACTCGGTGATGAGCTGGGTGCGGGTCTGAGGGCCGGCGATGTCGTCTTGCGCTAGTCCCCGGGGGCGCTGGAACCACCAGACCGGCCCCTCGTTCGGCGGCCGGCTGGGATAGTCGGGCAGCGAGGCTAGCATCCGCTGGTCCTCCTTGCTTCCCCAGCGCTTCTCCCCGGGCTTGTCGAACCCATACCAGGCCACCCACGCTTGGATGTCGTCCTTCAGGTAGGCCGCGACACTGTCGGCGCGCTCGATGCTGAGCGGATCGTTGTAGCTCGGATCGCCGCTCAGATCGGTGTGGCCCACCACCAAGATGGCGCTGTCGGGGTACTGGTCGTAGAGCTGCTTCAGCTTCTTGATGTCGGCCAGGGCCGTCGGCAAGAGGAAGCACTTGTTGGTGTCAAAATACATCCCGATGAGTCGCGCGCGGACGACCCAGGGCTCGATCACGACGGTGTGGAGCGTCTCGCTCCGCACCCCCGACTCGATGGGCTCATTGCCGCGCAACGGCGCGAAGGTGTGGTCCGCTTGCTGCTCGAGCCACTCGCCCTTGCGAATGGTGTCCCAGCGCGGTCGCAGCAGCTCGCGCAGGGCGTTCAGCTCAGCGATGTGCACCGAACCGTAGTGCTTGGTGACGCCGTCGAGCCGCGCCCGGCCGTCGCCGTCGGTGGTCAGAGCGTGGCGCCCTGCCACGTGGAGCTCGAGCGGCACGTCGGCGATCGGCTCACCCAGTTCGTCCACCACCCGCACCTCGAACCAGGTCGGCTCTCTGCCCTGGTGGTCCGTAGAAGGAGCGCCCGGCGAGATTCTGTCTCGCGATTCTGCGTATCGCTGGCTCATCAGTACGCAGCGGCGTGTTCTTTCACGTGCTTGCGGCAGGCAGCGATGGTGGTGAACCAGCCTCTGAGGCCCGCGAGTGGCTGTTCGACGGTGAAGTCGACGCTCGTGCGGCCACCGAGCGGAGTTGCAGACCAGGACGGCTGGCCGTCGGCGCGTCGCTCTGTGACCGCTTCACTGGTGTAGTCGAGATGCACGTCGCTCAGGGCACTGTTCTTGCCGAAGGAATAGGACAGCGAGTATGTGACTACGCGCCCCGGTTTCCACTCCTCACGCACGATATTGCCCGAGGTGCGGTCGGCGGGCTTCACGCGCCAGGCCTGGCACTTGGGCGGCATGTAAACGGTCAAGCCCTGGGCGATGAGGTACAGCAGACCCTGCTCACGAGGCGTGTAGGGTGCCGGAGCGTGGGGTGGGAGAGGGCCTTTGGCTAGCTCTTCTGCAATAAACTGCCAGCATGATGGACGACTCAACCACGAGAGACGTCCAGGAGGGGGCGGCTCGAGGTCGAACGGGATCAGGGCGGCTATTTCGCGTGCGCTGATGCACTCCTCCTTGGAAGCGAACAGCGGGGCCCCAGCAATGGTAGGATGCGGAGGGCCGGTGACGGGATGGGTCGATATGCAGTCATTGCCGAAAAGACTGCCGCGCTCGCTCATCGCCCTGACGATGAGGCGGCTGCCTTCGATGGCATAAAGCCCACCTACCACTACGACGTCGAACCCGCCATCCGCGCCGACCTCACCGTAGCCAGCAGAGACTCTACCGTCCATGTCATTGCTGCGTGCTGCGTATGGGGTGAAGCCGAGGTGCACACACTTGCGCTTCCGCTCGAGGTCGAAAACAGCGTGAAAGTCGCTGTTTTCTTCGAGCAAGAAGTGAGGCGCCGGCTCGGCAGGTGGCGACGCGGTGGCACGGGATGAAGTCGCCGCAGGGCGACCAGTACCTAGCGCCGGGCCGGCGCGGACTGCTGAGCGCGGCCTGTGGCCGAGCGGCTCGGGAACGGCCGCCGGAGGGGAGCAACTCAGTGCCGCCAGCGCTCCGAGCAGAACGAAGCGCCTCACAGTTTGCCGGCCTTTCCGCCAACCATGGTGCCAGCTCATGACGACGTCCCGAAGTGCTTACTCTTCGAAAGCTCTGGAGTGAGAGGGGCGCGGTCCAGGTGCTTCTTGGCCGCGTCGTAGGTGAGCATGATACGGCGCCAGGTCGGGAAGTACCGCTTGGCTTCGAAATCGATCTGGTACTGCTTGGCCCTCCGCACCTCCAGCTTGGCGCTGCCGAATTCCACCACACAGGGCAGTGTGGCGGTCGCGGAGTCGCCGTCGTTAGGCAGGGACTGGGACTTGCCGCCCGCGACGACCTTCGTTGTTGCCGTCGCCAGCGCGGTGACCTTGATGGTCGTCAGCTTCACGATTTCGATTCGCACGTGCTTCGGCTCGATGCCCTGTCCGGATACGGTCCAGAGGCCTTTCTCGCTGCCAGAGCCGAGCTCCTCCAGCCCACTGCCCTGCATCTTGAACTTGGGTGACGGCAGCGGCTTGGTCGTGCTGTCGACCTGAAACCAGATGGCTGGCGCGTTACCGGTGTGCTTCTTGCTGACCACGGTGATGTCCCAGCGGTCGTGGTGGGTTCGCCAGGTCGCGCTCTTCGTGTGGAGCGACTCCTTGGTCCACCGGTTCCGGCACACCTTGACGAGCTCGGCATTTGAGAGCGACTTGAGATCGGCGTCTACCATCGCGTTCTCGTTGGCATTGACGTGGTCCTTGTAGGTCTGCTTGAAGTCGCGTTTCTCTTTGCGCAGAAAGGTCGCGATTTCGTCCTCGTACTTGGCGCTTGGCGACAGCCCGGGCGAGCGTTTGCGCAGCTCCTTGAAGGCCTTGAGCTTGCCCGCTTGGATTATCATTGCGTCGGTTGGCGCCGAGTGGCCTTTCACGTCGAAGGTGATCTCCTCGAGGAAGCTCTCGACCGTCTCTGTCCTTCCTGGAAACCGCCTATAGCGCTGGATGAACTTGGGGATCTTGACGAACTTGGCCTCAGGAAACACCTGTGCACGAAGTTGGTCGACGAGCTGCTGGTCGCGCCCGGCGTTGCACGAGCGGAAGACGATCTCGGTCTGGTCGTCGACGCCGCCGTTGGAGAGTGGCACGTATGCCAGCAGCTCCTCTACCTGGTCGGCGTGCATGAAGTCCGTCGGCCATTTCGGGTGGCCCTTCAGCTGCAGCTGGTGAGCCCGTCCGTGGCAGACGATGTTGATCTGTCCCCAGTAGCCGCCGTACTTGTCCTTCTCCTTTTCGAGGATGTTCAGCATTTCCTTGAGCGACAGCGGGAACTTGGCCAGCACTGCATCGGCGTGGTCCTTCCAGTACGCCATTGCTGGAGCGTAGAAGCCGTCGCCAGGTTTGAGCGCAATGAAGGCGACGACCGGCCGGGCGATCTTGTTGACCATGAAATGACGGAAGGAGCGGACGAAGCTCGGGGACTTCGAGCGGAACAGCTTGCGCCGCGGAGCCAAGGTTTGGACCTCGAGGCCAACCTCGAAGACGCCGTGCTCGCGGTCGGCATCCGGCAAGTTGACGGTCACGGTGATGGAGTCGATCACGATCTCGATGGCAGGATCGTCGGGATTCCACTTGGGGAACTTGATCGAGGGTGAGCCGTCCTTCGTGGGCAACGTCTGGAAGACCTTGTTGACGATCTTGCCGTAGAAGCTCACCAGGAACTTGGGTGCCTTGCCGCCCTTTTCGAAGGAATCGCGGGGGGCTACCTCTTGGACGGTGATGAGCACTTCGCCCACGTTGATGTCCGCCCCGTTGGAGTCGAGAGCTACCGTCAGCTGTTGACCCTTGCCCACGGCGATGCCCTTGGGAGTGATGCTGGCGTGGAGAGTCATTGGTGGCCTGCCTGGGATTTGTCGCTATGGCGTCTCAGAGTCAGTAGCTTCGAGGTCGGCGATGTCGAGGGTGCAGCCGCGCACGGTATGAACGACCCGCGCCAAATGTTTGGGAAGACTGGCCACCACGGTGCGGTGCGGTCCGATCGCGAGCACGTAGTCGTCGGGGGGCACCTCGGCCACTTCCAAGAGGCCGTCGGCATCGGTAACGCCTTCCACGACGCCCCGGTCCAGGTGGAGGCGGTAGGGGCAGTGAGCCAGTGGGTAACAGGAGGAGTTGTGGCGCATCAGGTAAGACAGATGCGAGCTCGGCTCGTCGGTGGTGCCCGCGGTGAAGTCGTGCAGCTCATGCGCCCGCCGCCGCCACGCGAGATACTGCCGGTCGCCGGGCTTGCTGTGGATGCCGGGTGGTGGGGGCTGGATGCCTAGCTCGCGGTCGAAGAAGAAGAGCTCGACGCGGCGGTCGGCCTGGTTGCTCTCGGCGTCATCGGGTTGCGTCTCGACGGCCTCGCCGGTCTCATCGAGCGGGAAGTGCTCGCCGCCACCATGCACTGCAGCGGCGACGCCCTGCGGCAGCGTGGTCTCATCGAGGCCCATGTATTCGCGGACGAGACTCTCACGGGTGATGGGGCCGGCAATGCCGTCCACCGCGAGTCCCCGAGTCTTCTGGTACCAGCGGATCGAATCGTCACCCAGCGGCTTGTCGGCGTAGGTGGGCATGGCGCTGATCATCAAACGGTCCTCACGGTCGCCCCACCGCTGCGCCCAGGGCCGGGTCGGGGCGTACCAGGCCAGCCACGCGGGGAGGTCCTCCGTGAGGTACGCCCGCATGGCGGTAGCGCGATCGAGGCTGAGCGGGTCGTTGGTGGCCGGCTCACCGGTGGTGTCGGTGTGGCCGACGACGAGCAGCACGGTGTCGCGGTTGTCGTCGTAGAGCTGGCGCAGCTTGCGAATGCTGGCAATCGCGGTGGGAAGCAGAAAGGTCTTGTTGGTATCGAAGTACAGACCCAACAGCCGCGCCTGCACGACGTGGGGATGGATGCTCAAGGTCACGGGCTGTTCGGCGGCCAGAGCAACTTCGCTCAGCTCGCCGTGCAGGATGCGTACTTCAACGCCATCGCCCTCGTCGAGGTAGGGCTGGTCGAGCGGCTCGCGGATCTGATCCCACCGTGGCTTCAACTGCTGCTTCACCTGCGGCACGTTTCTGACACCTGCGCTGGCGGAAAGTTCCCTCACCCCCTCGAGGTGAGCCACGCCGTCGCTGCTGGTCGTCCTCGTTTCCTCTCTGCCTGACAACCAGAACGTCAGCTCCACCCCAGCGATCGGCTCCCCCAGCTCGTCCACCACCCGCACCTCGAACCAGGTCGGCCCCTGGTTCTTGTCGTCGTCCGGCTTGGCCGGGACGGGCTCCGGTGGCGTCTGAACGACGTCAGCCGGGCTGCTGCCGACCAGGTAGCCGTCGGCCCCGATCCTGGGTTGGGGAAGCGCCTCGATGATGAGCTTCCCGGTGCGGATGGCGAAGCGGAGGCGATCGAGCACGTGTTTGAGCTGCGCTTGGGGGCAAACGCTCCGGGACGGCTGCAGTGCCCCGCTCGAGCGTTGATAGCCGGTGACCTCCTCGTAGAGCTCCTCGAGCGCGCGGCGATCCACGCCTCCGGCCACCAGATCGCGCAGCGCCTCGTGGCCTCGAGCGACCGTGGCACGGGTCGGGAAGGGCGCGCTCACCATTACCCGCACGTCGTAGTGGACGCCGAAAGCCTCGAGGTTCCAGAAGGATGGCATGGGTCGGTGCTCGTCGGCAGCTCTGCGCCGCTACCCCTGGGCCTGAGGTTACGCCGACGGGGGCGGCGGCTCCAGCGGCCCCCTCAGCACGCTTCGGCTCGCCTGTCTCTTCGGCGTGAGACACAAGCCTCGCTAGCGTTTCCTTGGGCGAAACCAGTCAGGCTTGTCTTTGCTGAACCATCGCTTGTTGGCCTGCTCGGTGACCTCAGGTAGCGACTGGCCAGTGGCATGGGCGGACGACTTGATGACGATGAACCCCACTTCGCCGGGCCGATACCACCAGGTCATGGTGTCGCGCCAGCGCCTCTCCAGGCCGCCGTCCGTCGGGCTGGTGTGGCCGGTAGCCTCCCCGTCCGCGTCCGCCCTGCCAATGGTGAAGTAGGCCACTCGTCCCTCCTCGTGCAACGCCAGCCCGAGGTCAGCGTCGAAGAGCGTTTCGGCAGCCAGCTGCGCTCGCGCGAGCGGCTCCGCCTCGGTCCCGTCCGGATCGTACAGACTGACGGTCACCACCTGTGCGGTGGCAGCGACATCAACGGACCATTGGTCCACCCGGTAGTTGCAGCGCACCACATCCAAGCGGTCAAGCTCCTGCTCAAAGGCCAGGCATAGCGCCGACGGGGGTACCTGAAACGCCGGCTGCAGGCCTCTGATGGCGTGTGGAACGTAGGTAGAATCGCCCGCCGGCACTTCCGACACGCCGTCGGGTAGCTCTTCTTTGAAGTCCAACGCCCTAGTGGCCGCGTTGAGCTGCCGCAACGGAGGGAGCATGAGCTGCTTCTGCACCGGGCCGGCAAGCTGCTCGAGCTCCCGTGCGAAGGTCCACGGGAACATCCTGTCGCTGAACCACCGGCGATTCGCCCACTCGGCCGCGCCGGGCAAAGGCCGGCAGGTGGGCACGCCTGGGGCATCGATAGCAATGAACCCGACCTGTCCGGGCTGATACCACCAGGCGAGCGTGTCGCGCCAGTACTCGAAGTCGGCCCACATTACCTGCGGTACCGGACCGGTAGTCTCTAGGTCATGGCTTCCGAAAGTCATCTTGCCGTCGCAACCATCGGTGCGCAGCAGTACGCCGTGCTTGGGCTCGAAGAGCTTGCGCGCGACCTCTTGGGCCACATCGAGCGGATCACCCACCAAGTCGGGACCTGACAGGCGGATGGCCGTCACATGTGCGGTCGAAGCGAGGTCCACTTGCCACCCATGAGCCTGGTAGCGACAGCGTACGATGTCGTAGCGGCCGAGTTCTTGCGTGAAAGCGAGGCAGAGCGCGGACCGCGGAGCATCGTAGGCCGTACCACTGCCCAAGATCCCAGTGGGCCAGCCATAGTCATGCACGCCGAGGGACAGAACCCCGGCGGGAAGCTCCCGGCCCTCGGCCGCGGCCACGAGCGCCGCCTCCGAAGAGGGGGGGGGACGCATGAGCTGCTGCTTGACCGGACCGAGGAACTCGTCGAGCTTCACGGTGGGGCACCTGACCGCGATCACGATGACCGCTGCGATCGCAACGCCGCCGGCTGCCACCAGCACCCACAACAGACTGCGGGCGCGCGTCATTCGGGCAACCTCGCTTCACGATAGTCCGATGTGCTGTCCTGCTTGGCAGTGTGCAGGCAAGAGAGCCGCTCGTTTGCTCGCGCGGGAGTCACTACTGCTACTTCTTCTTTGGGAGTCGCAGGCCGGTCACCTGGCGCTCGTCGCCCTCTTCGGAGTCCGACTTGCGGTAATGAAACATGAAGAGCGTTTGGTTCTGGTTGTCGAGGAACTTGAATGCAGGCCGGCGGAGCCCGGTCTTGTCGACCATGGCAAGCTTGACCTGGCCTGTGGTGATGTCATCGTCCGAGGCTTGGTAGAATAGGCTCGCGCTGCGTTCGTCGGCCTCTGAAACACTGAGGCCAGGGTGCAGGAGGTGGGCCTCGCACACCCGTTCACCAATCGCAAACAGGGAGCCGTAGCCGGTTCCTTCCTCCTGCCAACGGAGCATGCCCTCGTAGTGGTTCAGGAAAC
>JAUVCD010000848.1 GCA_030590865.1 Myxococcales bacterium
CTGGTGTGGCCCAGGTGCCGGGTCCGTTCTGTTACCGCTCGTCCCGTCCATTCTATGGCACCGGTCTTCGACTCCTCGAGGGTCTGCAGCTCCGGAACAAGGATCTGGACTTCGCCAGCCGCACCTACTGGCATGCCGAAACGGGCCAACGCCGCCGCCTCCTCCTCCTCGAATCGGTCCTGCAACGTGCCATGACCGCAGCCGTCCGAAGCTCAGGCATCACCAAACGAGCCAGCTGCCACACCCTCCGCCACCCACCTCCTCGAGGACGCCTACGACATCCGCACCATCCAGCAGCTCCTCGGCCAAAAGGACGTCCGCACAACCATGATCTACACCCACGTCCTCCTCAACCAACGCGGCGGTATCCAAAGCCCCGCCGACAGCCTCCTCGAAACGCCCCTCCTCCTCCCAGAGCCCACCGCAATACCCAGCGCCCCCTCGCAGGCTATTGCGCAACTCACCGCCCCGAGCATCGACCCGGACCCCAACGGTCGAGACTAGTTGCGCCCGCCTCCCGCCCCAAACCCGCGTGTTACACTGACCGGGATAACGCAACTGGTTCGCGTTACACTGACCGGGATGACGCGACTGGGGGCGCGTTACACTGACCAGTTGAATAACTTAGTTAGCCAGGCGAGAAGATGAACAGGATCGATCGCGCCTTTGATACTCGGCCTGACCTGGAACGAGAATGGCTTCAGGACAACACGTGGTGCGACGCGTGCGGTGAAGCCGACCTTGGGATGACCTCACCGTACGAATACGAGCAGGATGGTCGGATCTATGTGGAAGGACAGCGCAGACGCTGCGGTCGACAGGTGCGGTCCGAGGTCAAGGTAGAGAACGCTGGCTGACAGTCGGATCCGGTCGACGGTCCACGGACTTGCCAGGCGGCACTTGGCTTAGGGCAGCGCTCCACTTGTTCGAGTGCTGCTCACCCGGCACATCCTGTGGATGCCAACGGAAAGGTCACCGGAACGGCGTCACCAACTGAGCTATCACGCGAACCCACTCAGTGCGAGTAGACTTCCCGTATGGGCCTTCCGGGTGCAGAACGCGCCGTGATCGAGCCGGCGAAGTTGCGCGACTATCTGCTGTCGTCGACGCACCCCATCGGCCGATTCAAAGCGCCACTCTTTCAGGCGCTTGGCTACACTGCAAAGGGCTGGGGGGGTCTGCACACCGACCTTCTCGACGTGGCGCGAACGCACCAGGCTGTGAACAGCAAACCAAACGCCTACGGCGAGAAGTACGAGGTGCGTGCTACGCTACAAGGGCCAAACGGCCGCACCGCCAAGATCGTGACCGTCTGGATCGTTCGCACGAACGAAGACTATCCCCGCCTCGTCACCGCCTACCCGGACCAACGCCGATGAACTTCGCACTCCTTGACACGGTTGTCCTCACGCACGATCTCCCCGAGCAGGGCCTGCGTCGTGGCGACCTCGGTGCGATCGTCGAAGTCTACGAACCGGAAGGCATCGAGGTGGAGTTCGTTGCGGCATCGGGTAGAGCCCAAGCGCTTGTCTCGCTGACCGTCAACGATGTTCGTCCAGTTGCGGACGACGATCTCGTGGCAGTCCGTACCCTCAACCGCAAAGCTGGCTAACACGCGCCTCCAGCTGTCCGGTCGCCGCTGGTGCCCATTGAAGCGTGGTAGCCTGGCGGCCATGAACGTGGCTGCCAACTGTCACCCCGGCAGCTGATGCGCAAGACGTTAGGAGGGCAGTGGCCGTGCACCCGGTGCAGGAACTCGGTCCAATCAGCTACGTCCGCCCACTTGTGCGGGGCTGCGGCCCGCCGTCTAGCACACGGCGTAGCACCCGCCACACATGCAGCCCGACGGGCACACCCAACACGCCCCGTTGCAGCAGGGCCCGCTGCTGGGACACGCTTGGCCGCAGCCGCCGCAGTGGGGGCTGGATGACTGCGTGTTGGTGCACGTTCCACTGCAGCACGAATCCTCGTACGGCGCGCAGGTGATGCCACAGCCGCCGCAGTTGAGCAGGTCTGCCGTGACGTCGAGACAGGAGCCAGCGCAGCACGCCTCACCGGTGCTGCAGCTCACGCCGCACCCGCCGCAGTTGGTGCCCTCCGACTGGGTGTCCGCGCATGCGCCACTGCAGCACGTATCCGCCGGCGAGCTGCAGGTAGCGCCACACCCGCCGCAGTTCAGCGGATCCGCCGTCACGTCGAGACAGCCGCCAGCGCAGCACGCCTCGCCCGTTCCGCAGCTCACGCCACAGCCGCCGCAGTTGAGCGGATCCGCCGTCACCTCGACACATGCACCAGCGCAGCACGCTCCGCTTGCACCGCAGCTGACGCCGCAGGCTCCGCAGCTCGTCGGGTCCGAGTCGGTGTCTACGCACAATCCGGAGCAGCAGCTCTGCCCGTTGCTGCACACCACGTCGCAGCCGCCGCAGTTCAGGGGATCCTGATCGATGGCAACGCACTGCCCGTCACACAGTTGTTCGCCCTCGCCGCATGGCGGGTTGGCCGCGTCGGCGTCCCCCGCGTCGGACGGCCCTCCGCCGCCTGACGAAGTCCCCGCGCCGTCACCGCCGGCGCCCCCTGCCCCGCCCCTTGGCCCGTCGATCACCGCTATGCCGCCACAGCCAAAGTAGGGCAGTGCCACTGTGACGAGGATCAAGGTCAACGCCACCGTCAGAGCGCGGGAGAGAGCCATGAGCTCTCCCGATCATACCCCACCCACCATGGCCGCCGGACCACGATCGGCCCAGCACCATTGGGGCGCCGGCCGCAAGGCGATGGAGAGGTCCTCTAATCCAGCGTAGCGGGGCACTCGGGGCCTTCTGCCGGCTGCGTGCCATCATCTTTGGGAAGCGCATCGATGCTGACGCCTTCAGGCACACACTCGCCGCTCTTACAGGTCTCCTCTGCATCGCAGTCTTGGGGGATGCAGCTCGCGCATAGGGGCATGTAGAGCACCACCGGCCGATCGGTCACGAAGGTGAGCTCGGCGCTACGCCTGATCACCAGGGCGTCGACCAGGTACCCCTCGACGACGATGCGCACAGGCGTGAAAATCTCATTCCCTTGATCGTCGCGGGGCTGTCCGTTGTGGAGCAGCAACGAGTCGGGCAGTGCCTCGACATGGCTCTCGTCATAGCGGTTGGTGAAGGTGACGTTGCCACCCCGCGCACCGCTGATCACCAGATTGTCGATGGTGGTTGGCACGTCCAGATCAGTGGAGACGACGACGCGAATCGTGCTCTCCACCATCGAGTTGCCGCCGCAGCCGGCCAGCGTGGCGACCAGCATGATGAGCAGCGACGCTGACTGTCGTTTGCCTACCATTGAATCACCGGAAGGCGGAGCATGAGGGTCTCATCACCGAGATCGCCTGGCTGGGGTTGGTAGGTCTCCTCGTCCTCTTCGTTGGCCTTGGTCACTGCCCCGATGACGATGCCGGTC
>JAUVCD010000393.1 GCA_030590865.1 Myxococcales bacterium
ATTATGGATCGCGGGATGACGCTGCGCAAGGGAGCGGATCACCGCGAAAACTCAGGGGTTTTTGGTAGCTCGGCGGTGTTGCCGCCAGGGCAGATGAAGCTGCCCCGGCGCCGGTCTACCCTAGCGGAGCCGATCTGGCTAGCGATGCTCGGCCAGCAGCTCGGTGGGACCCTGCCGAAAACCGGCGCGCATCACCCACTCGATGGTCCCGTTTGTCCTTGAACCCACGGGACGATGTGTGATGATGCCGCCCCCGAAGAAGGAGGAAGTGCCGTGATCATTGGCGTGATTGGTTCAGGATCCATAGGACCCGACCTTGCATACGGATTCGTCTCGGCCCTCGCCAAGACGGGGGGCGGCAAGGTCTATCTTCACGATATCAAGAAGGAGGCCCTCGAGGCCGGCATGGGGCGTATCAACGGTTACGTCCAGAAGGGCCTGGTGCGGGGGAAGCTACACCCCAAGGTAGCCGGCGCCATCGAGAAGGCCCTCGTCTCGACGCTGAAGCTCGAGGATTTGGCCGACTGCGACTACGTGCTCGAGGCGGCCACCGAAGATCTGGCCATCAAGAAGGTCATCCTCAAGAACCTAGAGGCGGTGGTTCGCCCTGATTGTCTGATTGGCTTTGCCACCTCAGGCATTCCGCGGAAGCACATCGCCGTCGAGGCCAAGCACCCCGGTCGCTGTTTCGTCAACCACCCCTTCTTCCCGGCGTGGCGGGCGATCCCCATGGAGATCGTCCCCTCTGACGATGCCAAGCTCAGCGCCAAGATGGTCGATACCATGAAGGCCCTGGGCAAGGTGCCCATCCTGACGGCCGACGTGGAGTGCTTTGCGGCCGATGACATCTTCTGCAACTACGTCGCCGAGGCGGCGCGGATCGTGGAAGAGGGAACGGCGAGCCCCGAGCAGGTGGACGCCATCATCAACGACGCCATCGGCGGCGGCGGCCCGCTCAACGTCACCGACCTGACCCGCGGTAACCCGCTGCACGTGCATTGCCTCCAGCTGATGAAGGACGCTCCCACCGGCAGCGACTGGTTCACCCCGCCGGCCATTCTGGGTAAGCGCGGCACTGACCCCTGGATCGACAAGAAGAATCCAGGCGACGCCAGCTACGACGACAAGCTCAAGACAGAGGTTCTCGATCGCATCTTGGCGGTGCTCTTTGGTCGGACCTACTTCGTCGTCGACAACGACATCTGCGCCCCTGGCGCGCTCAACTGGATGACCCGCAACGCCCTCGGCTTCCGGAAAGGCCTGCTCGACCTGGTCGAGGAGTACGGGGCTGACAAGGCGTACGACGTCTGTACTGCCTTCGCCAAGCGCTTCGCCGGCTTCCCGGTCCCCAAGAGCATCGCGGAAAAGAAGCTCACCAAGTTCTATCGCCACGTGGTGGTCGAGCAAGATGGCGACATCGCGGTGATCACCGTTTGCCGGCCCGAGGTGATGAACGCCCTGTCCGACGAGGTGGTGACCGAGCTCGGCGACGCCTTTGCGGAGGCTGAGAAGAATGACTCGGTCAAAGGTGTGGTGTTCACCGGCTTCAACGGCGCCCTGGCGGGGGCCGACATCGGCGAGCTCGCTCTGATCAAGACCTTTGAGGGGGCCAAGCAGAAGTGCCTCAGTGGTCAGGGCTTGCTCAACCGCATTGCGGCGCTGAAGAAGCCGGTCGTGGCCGCCCTAAATGGTCCGGTGCTCGGCGGTGGCGCGGAGATTTCCATGTCCTGCCACGCTCGGGTCGTTGGCCCCATGTTGATGGTGGGTCAGCCTGAGGTGAATCTGGGCATCATTCCTGGCTATGGCGGCACCCAGCGGCTGCCTCGGCTCATTGGTCTCGAGCGTGGGCTCGACCTGCTCCGCACCGGCCGACCGGTGAAGGCCAAGCAAGCCTGCGAGTGGGGCTGGGCGACCGGCAAGCCGGAGGCGGACCCGGTGGCTGCGGCCAAAGACCTGGTGCGGCAGCACCTGGCCGGCAAGGTCAAGCTCGCGCCTGTCGATCCCAAGCCGATGACTGTTCCTGAACAGCTCCCGGCGCTCGATCTCGGTCACCTTTCGCTCACCATCGACGCCATCTTGGTCGACGTGCTGCGCAAGGGGCTGACCAAGCCGCTCCTCGAGGGGCTCAAGGCCGAGGCCGAGGGCTTCGCCCGCTGCAAAGAGACCGTCGACTGCGACATCGGAATGACCAACTTCACCCAAAACGGACCGCGGGTACCAGCGGCTTTTCTTCACGAATAGGCGGAGGAAAAAATGGCTAGTGAAAAATCCATCGTCATCCTGGACGGCGGTCGCCGGACGCCCCGCGCCGACATCCTGATCCAAAACCAGAAGCCCGGTCTGTTTTCCCGGTTCTCCTCCACCCAGCTCGGTGGAATGGCCATCGCGGCCACCCTGGAGAACACCAAGATCGACAAGAGCCTCATCGGCCACGTCGTGATGGGCATGGCCGCTCACAGTCACCGCGATTCCATCTACGGCGCGCAGGGTATGCGCTGGCGTGGTGGTCTCGGTGACGACGTGCCGGCTCTCACCGTGGCTCGCATTTGCGGTAGTGGTGCCGAGGCCCTCGCGGTCGGCGCCGAGATGATGCTTGCCGGCATGCGCCACGACACCGAGCGACCCTTCACGGTGGTGGGCGGCGGCGAGAGCATGCAATACCCCTTCGCCGTCTACAATCAACGCGGCAAGGTCGTTGGCGCGGCGGTGCAGAAGTACGGTCCGCTGGACATCAAGGGTTTGCCGCCAGGCACCCAGCTGCAGGACACCCTGCTGATGTCGCTGTGGGATCCGAGCGCCAAAATGGCCATGGCCAACACGGCCGAAGAGCTGGGACGGCGGCACGAGATCACTCGCGAGCAGGCCGACGAGTTCGGCTACCGTTCCAACATCAACGCCAAGAAGGCGCGCGACGCCGGCTGGTACGATGAGGAGATCGAGCCGGTCGAGGTGCAGACCGATGGTGCCCTCGCGCCGATTACGGTCAAGCACGACACCCACATCTTCGACACCATCAGCATGAAGAAGATGGGGCGCCTGCGTGCGGCCTTCGAGCCTGGCGGCATCATCACTGCGGGCAATGCCAGCGCTGTCGTCGACGGCGGGGCGGCCATGGTGATCGCCAAGGAGTCGGATGCCGAGAAGTACGACGCCAAGCCTCTGGCTCGGGTCGTCGGCATGGGCGTGGCGGCCTGCGATCCCCACATCATGGGTTGGGGCCCGGTGCCGGCGGTGAAGATCGCCCTGAAGAACTCGGGAGTTCCTGGCGACAAGATCGACCACGTGGAGCTCAACGAGGCCTTCGCGCCCCAGGCGCTCGCCTGCATGAAGGCCTTCGAGAAGATGGGCATCGCCGCCGAGAAGGTGAACCCCATGGGCGGCGCCATCGCCTTGGGTCACCCCCTCGGAGCCACCGGGGCCGTGCTCACGCTCACTTGCGGCTATGCGCTGCGCCGCACCAAGCAGAAGTACGGCCTGGTGACCATGTGCATCGGCGGCGGCCAGGGCATCGCGCTGGTTCTCGAGTCGCTGTAATCGGAGCGGGCGGGGATAAACCCCGCCCGTCCCGCCCCCTGGTCACTGCCCCATCGCTGCTTGGCAGGTCTTTTCGTACAGATTGCGGAAGATGTTGTTGGGATCGGTGATGGCTTTGACTGCCTCGAAGTTTGGGCGGTTGAAGATCTGCCAGAACTCGTCTTCTGGGTAGTAGTTGTAGGAGATCAGCGTCTTGATCCCGTTGAGCTCCTGCAGTTTCTTCTCCATCAGGCGGTAGTAATTCGTCTCGCCGCGCTGCTTCATCCCGTAGATGGCGATGTCGATCATCAGCTCGTCGTCCATCCCCTTCCAGAAGCTGTCCGTGAGCCACTCGTAGTCATGGACTCGCCGATAGGGGACACACCATAGCGGGAAGTGGTCGAAGTCCTCGGCGTACCACAGCAAGAACTCCTTCAGCTTGGAGAAAGGCAGGAAGGTGTCCACCGTGACGTCCGGACGATCGTCGTTGAGCACCCACCAGCGTAGCTTTTCGGCGAGCTTGAGGATCTCCGTCGAGCCGAGGAACTTGCCGAGGAGCAGCCGGCCGAGGAAGGACTTGGGGTGCACGTTGGTGACCCCCTGGTCGTAGCGGAAGAAGTAATGCGGCGTCTTGAAGTAGTCCTCGTGACGCTTCGCGGTGCTCTGGTAGTAGACCTTCAGCCAGTCGTAACGGTTGGTGTAAGGCGCTGAGTCGACGAACTCGCCGACGCAGAGCGACAGTTGCGTGTTGCTGTGGATGATTCCATCCATGAACTCGACGTCCCGCCGCTCGTAGTGAGACCAGATCGACTCGAGGTAGCTGTCGATCGAGGTGTGTTTCTCGTGTCGGAGATGGACGTAGGGCTTGGCCGGGACCAGCCGGAACACCAGCCGTGAGAGGATGCCCACCGTCCCGAAGGACCCGTGCATCATCTGGAAGATCAACGAATGCTCGTTGTCAGGCGTGCAGGTGAGCACGTCCCCGCTGGCGGTGATGATCTCGTACTCCAAGCAGGTGTCGTGAAAGCCGCCGTGTTGAAAGGACATCGACTCGATCGAGCAGCCCGCGACGGCCCCGCCGATGGTAATCGTCTTCAGCTCCGGGACGACGATGGGCACCAGGCCCAGGGGTAGGGTCTGATCGACCAGCTTGCAGAAAGGCACGCCCGGCTCGGCGATGCAGATGCGTCGCTCTACGTCGATCTCGATCACTTGATCGAAGTCGAGCAGGTTGACCTTCTCGTCGCTGTGCTTCTTGTCACGAACCTTGGGAACCTGGTGCGACACGCCACGCTTCTGTCTCGAGAGCGGGGCGGTGCTCCGCCGTTTGCCAAGCTGTTCGGCGACCCGCGCCACCTTTCGCACGTGGCTGGCGTCTTGTCCTAGGCCTTGGGGAGTGTTCGGTCGAAACGGCTCTTTTGTGGGGGTCGTGTGCTCCATGGGTATCCCAACCTCAGCGCCTGGCGAACATGCCCAACCCAGCGCGCGTGGCCAGCTCGCGCCAGAATACCGGCTGGTTCGAGCGGTCGGTGGCCGTGAAGCGCAGGACGTTGTGCGCGAAGACCTCCATCCGCGAGATGATGTTCGGCGGATAGGGCTGACCGTCATTCTCCAGCGCCAGCACGGGGTAGTCCCGGGCCTTCGCCCAAGGAGCATAGACGCCCTCGATCAGGCGACCGGGGAGACAGCCAAAAGGCGCGATGATCGCGACGCCTGAGTAGCCTTCCTCCATCGCTGCTGCTCCAACGGCAGGCGACACCGTCGCTTCGCTTTCCATCTCCGGATCGACGAACTCCTTTTGTCCTTCGCCGATGATCTCGGTCATGTCGTGGGGCACATGAGGAATGAGGCCCGTAGGTTTCAAAGCGCCGGCGATCTTCTCTTCGACCGAGTGCTTCCAGACCTTCTCGATCAGATAGACTGCCTCGTCCTTGAGACCGCCGTCGACCATGGTTCGCAGCCAGCCCTCGCGTTTGCGGCGCCCCGCCATGATGAACTTGCGCGCATAGTCGGCGTAGTGGAGCCACTCGGTGACGCCGGTGACCTTCGGGTAGATCCCTTTGGAGATGAGCAACTCGGAGATCTCGTTCACCGAGAAGTTGTCGCGCCGAACGTAGATCTCGCCGACGATCAGCACCTTGGGAAGATCTTCGAGGCGGCCCTTGCGGGGGATGCTACCGAGGCGGTCCGCCGCTCGCTTGAGCTCCTGATCGAGCTCCTTCGAACCCGTCTGGAAGGCGCTCATGACGTCCCGCCACACCGACTCGAAGACCTCCATTGCGGCGGTCGGGTCACGGGCCAGGAGGCGGAGCGAGGTTCGGGCGTCGCCGAAATAGTCGCCTAGCAAGAGCCCGCGCCAGACGTCCTGGTTGAAGGTCGAGCCCAGCTCCCGATACGAGTTCTCCGAGTTGGCTACGAGCAGGACTACGTTCTCCCAGCCCATCTCCTCGAACAGCCGGTCGAAGAAGACGTAGTACTGGCCGGTGCGACAGGGGCCCAGTGTCGAGGGCACGAAGACCACGTAGATCTCGTCGCCCGAGTCAGGCGACTTGTCACGGAAGAACTTGAGGATCGAGCCGAGCACCAGCAGCGCCGGGATGCACTCTTTGCCCGAGGCGACGTTGCGCGCCAGCTGGGTGCTGTAGACGTCCGGCAGGGGCAGATGGGTCGAGTGGATCCCCTGATGGAGGGCGCCCACGTTGATCGCCTCGGTGGACAGGTCTCCCATGGAAGGCAAGACGAGCTGGATCCGAGGGTCGCGGATGTCGAACCGCTCGCCCGTTTGACCATCGACGACGTCGCAGAACTCGTCCTTCAAGGCGATGTGGTAGCGCCGCTGGAAGGGCTGGTCCGGGGCCGGCTCGACGTGCCGGCGGTAGCTCTCGACGATATCGAGGAAGGCCTCGACCCGGGTGTCCAGTCCGGCGTCGGCGGTGTGCGAATCGATCTCCAGCACCAGGTAGGGTTTCTGTCCCATCATCCAGCGCACGTAGTGCAGCAAGAACGAGTCAGGGGCACAGGAGAAGTTGGAGATCCAGGACAAGTACAGGTTGTCGACCTGTTTGACTTGCTTGACCGCCTTCATGTTCTGCTGGCCGTAGTACCAGTAGTTGTTTGGCGGGATCTCGGCGTCGTCCTCGTAGATCATGTCGAAGGGGATCACGGTGACGCCCTGGGAGGTGAACTTGCGCGGAATGCCCATGTTGGCGTCCCGGGTGAAGGCGTTGTACGGCCGCCCGAGCAGGGCGATGTAGATGCGGTCCGGGTTGGCCTTGACCTCCCGCAGCACCTTGCGGCCCAGCTCCCGGTAGGCGGCGAGGAATCGCTGGTACTGAGCAATGCCGACATCGTAGGCGCGGCGGCCTTCGGCGCGGGTGAAACCGAGCTGCACCGCCACGTCCTCGAAGGCGCTGCCGCTCATCTCGAAGCCGCTGGCGAAGGAGAGCAGCGGCCGCAGCATCTGCTCATCTTGCAGCCCGAAGGCCTGCCGGGCGAAATAGGGTAGCCCCTGGGTCAAGGGGCAGACGCAGGCGTGGACGTCCTCGGTGCTCGGCAGGTCGCGGACGTGGGGCAAGAAGACGTAGTCGACGCCCTTGTCCAGCACGTCTTGGATCGCGCCGTGGGCGATCTCGGTCGGGAAGCAGTAGTTGCTCTCCTGCTTGGCGATTCCTTCGGGAACGATCTTCGTCGAGGGTTGGATCTTGATTCCCAGAGTGTGGAAGAACCAGGAATAGAAGGGCCACAGCGAATGGACCGTGAAGGCCATCGGGACGCCAACGACCTTGGAGCTCTTGGCGGTTAGTCGGTCCGGCGCAGGGGCGAACTCTTCGAAGAGCATTCGCGTGCGCTCCTCGGTGTAGTCGACAACGTCCTCGGAGCGAATCTCGCGCTTCTTGCGCTGGTTGGTGTAGAGCGAGCAACGACCGCCGAAGGGGTAGCGCTTCTGGCCAACCTCGAGATTCCTGATCGAGCAGAGGTTCTCGCAGGCTTTACAGGTGAACTCGTTGCGGTAGGTGATCTCTTTGTCGATCAGGGCGTCCAGATCGAAGTCGCCCTTGTCGATCAGGCCCTCGTCCTGCTTCTGCAGCACCAGCCGTGCCACCCCAAAGCAGCCCATCAGCTCGGGATCCGGCGGGACCGTGATTTGCTTGCCGGTCATCTGGGCGAAGGCCAGCGGGACCGCAGCGTTCTTGGCTACCCCGCCCTGCAACACGATGTGCTCGCCGATGGAGCGATTGCCCACCACGCGGTTGAGGTAGTTGGCGACGATGGAGAAGACCAACCCGGCGACGATGTCCGCTTGCTCCGCGCCTTGCTGGATCGCCTTGCGAATGTCCGAGTTGATGAAGGCCGAGCAGTGCTCGCCAAACTTCAGCGGAGCCTTGGCTTGCAGCGCGATCGGGCCGATCTCGGGCGCCGTCTCGATGTTCAGATCTCCGGCGGCCGACTCCTCGAGGAACGATCCGGTTCCGGCCGAGCAGGCCTCGTTCATCGCGTAGTCGATGGGAACGCCGTTGTTGATGAGCACGTATTTGGCGTCCTGCCCGCCGATCTCGAAGATCGTGTCGACGTCCTTTTGGAAGTAGGTCGTCCCCACGGTGTGGGCGATGATCTCGTTGTAAACGCCGGCGGTCTCGAGAAAGACACCCAGCAGCTCTCGTGACGAGCCGGTGGCCGCCACCAGACGAATCTTCGGCTTTTGACCGCCCAGCTGCTTCTTGAGCTCGACCAAGCAGAGCTTGAGCGCCGCCACTGGATCGCCGTGAGTACGGCCGTAGTGCTCCCCGACGACTTCGAGGGTCTCAGCGTTGACGAGCGCCACCTTGGTGGTCGTCGAGCCGCCGTCCACGCCGAGCACGTAGTCCGTGGCGGGATCGAAGGCTGCTCGCCGTGATGGCGCATGGGTCACCAGGTCGGTGGACTCGGACAAGGGCGAGAAGGTCTTGAAGATCAATTCCGAGCCCGGGCGTACCAGCGCTGCGCCGCCTGACGAGGCGGCTGCGGGCAATTCGGCACCCTGACGGTCGGCCAGGTGTGCCGCGCCGAAGGCCTCGAAGTAGGGCTCCTCCTAGGGAACGACGACGTCTATCCACGGGTTGCATTTCCGGAAGAAGTCGACCAGATGGCGGTTACGGGTGACGCCGCCGATGACAAACACTTGGCCGCTCTTCAGCTTCGCCTTGGTGAGAAACTCGGCGACCTTGTCGGCCATCACTTTGCTCAGCGACAGCGCGATGTCCCCCTTGGTCGACTCGCCTTTGTTCAGCCGATGGGTGCAGTCCGACTTCATGAACACCGAGCAACGTGCACTCAGCGAATGCACGCAGGCCCCCTGTGCCGCAGACTCCAGGCCCGACAGGTCCAGGTCC
>JAUVCD010000720.1 GCA_030590865.1 Myxococcales bacterium
GTGAACAGGTGCGCAAGTGGTGGGCAAGCCCCAACCGCCGGTCACCAGTCTCACCCAAACTGCGACGGGCTTGTCCACGACTTGCGCAGCTGTCCACAGCACCGGAGGCTGACTCGAGGATTCGAAGCATGGCGTTGGGGCATCGGGGGGACAGAACTCGCCTGGTGACGGCTCACCGTCCCACTTCGGTCCCCGCCGGCACCTCCACCCCTGCCTCCAGACGCCACTGCTGACGATCTGCAGCTGAGGGCGACCTGGTTACCTAAACTTGGCAGGTCAGCTGGCTTGTTGTGGCCGGCGCTTGTCATCCGGCACCAGCCGTAAGCCTGCCGGCACGATCACTAGGGCGACGACCAAACCCATTAGGCTGCCGAGGGCGCCGACCATGCCCAGGTGTCTCAGGCCGTCGAAGTCGCACATGATGAGGCCACCGAAACCGGCGGCGGTGGTGAGGGCTGTGGTGGCTACCGGCGGGCCTTCGAGGCGGATGACGTCGTCGACCACGTCTTGGGCGTTGGTGGCAGTGGAGGCGCGGGCTCGGAATAGGAGGAACATGCCTTCGTCCACCGTGATGCCGAGCAAGACTGGGAGCACTAGGGCGTCGTAGGCGTGTAGTGGGATGTCCAGAGCGCGGATCAGGAAGAGGACGACGCCCATCTCGGCGATGACTACGGCGGCGGCGAGCACGACGTCTCGTAGTCGACGCAGCGACAAGGCCAAGGCCAACAGGACGAGCGCACCGGCGACCAGGCCGACCCGAGGAAGATCAGCGCTGAGGCTGGCGCGCAGCGAGCTGTCGAGGCGGCCGTAACCGGTGATCGCCGCGGCCGGATCGACGGCGCGGATGGCCTGCTCTAGCTGACGCTCGTGCTCCAGATTGCGGGCCCGCACCTCGCGGGCTTGCGCGGCATCGGCCGGCACGGGTTCGTGGCGGGGCAGCAGGTAGGTCACCACGATCGAGTCGGCGCCGTCGCGGCCCAGGTAGCGGGACAGCATGATCGAGCTGTCGGCTTCTTGGATGGCTTGCAGCTCCACCAGCTCGCGAGGCGGGTCACGCATCGCCTCGAGCACCGGCTCGAAGCGGGCGGGGGCGAAGCCTCCCTTGGTGAGAGCCTGCTCGAGCAACTCTGCCTTGGCCGGCAGGTCGAGGGCATCGCGCTCGGCGAAGCGCTGTTTCTGGGTGGCAATCGCTGGGGCGATGGCGGTGATCGCGTCGAGCGAGTCGATGTGCTCGGCGATGGTGGAGAGCTTCTCGACGATCCGGTCCGAGCGCTCTCGAGCAACGGTCAGGTCCGGATCGGCCACCAGGATCACCCACTGCCCGCGCCGGCCCCCGAAGGCATCGTAGATTTGCTGCTGCACGTTCAGCGGCTCGAGGCCCTTGGGACGCATGGCCACGATGGCGTCCGACAGGTGGGGCCAGTAGCCGCCCGCCAGGGCGAGCACCGGTGCCATGGTCACCACTAGGCACGCGATGGCTCGGCCGCGAGTGCGAGTCAGCCAGCTGGCCGCTAGGGTCCAGCGAGGGGGCCGATAGGTCGGCGGCTTGCGCCGTTCGAGCAGGGCACCGAGCTCTGGGGTGACGGCCACGATGGCTAGAGCCGTCAGGATCTCGCCGCCGGCGCAGAGGATGCCGAGCTGGCGTAGCGCCGTGATCTCCGACAAGCCCAGAGAGGCGAAAGCTGCCCCGGCGGTGACCGCCGCCACCAGCACCGGCTTCTGCGTCTTCTGGCGGGCGACCCGCGCGGCATCGGCCGGCGCCAGGCCGGCTTGGCGCGCTTCGAGCAAGGCGGCGTAGACGTGCACCCCTGTGTCCACGCCCACGCCAATGACCACCGACATGAAGGCGACGGCGATGCCACTGAGGCCCGACGGCAGGCTCGCCGCAATTCCGGCGGTCCACAAAGTGCCGAGAAATAGCGGCGGCATGACGGCGGCGATGGCCCGCAGCCGCCGAAAAGTGACCAAGAAGGCCAGCGACGCCAGCAGCATCGACAGGGTGCTGGACCAGGTCAGATCGGACATCAGCATCCGCTCGGTGGCCTCGGCGATGGCGTGGCCGCCGGTCAGTCCAATGGTGACGTCCGGGTGCTCGCTACCGTAGCGAGCGATCACGCCGCGGGCCTGGGCGACGAAGGCCTTGGCATCAGCACCTCGCAAGGCCTGACCTTCGGGAAAGACGAGCACCATCCGGCTCAGGCCGTCATCGGTGGCCAGCGAGCCGTCGGCCTGGGCGTGAAACCCCGACCCCACTTCACGGGCCTCGAAGAGGGCTTGGCGTAGTCGCAACGGATCGGCAGCAATCTGCTCACTCACCGCACCTGCGCCTGGCGCCAGCAGCATGTCGCGACTGGTCCGGAGGCGCGACTCCATGCCCTCGGGACTCAGCGCCTGTTTCAGCCGGGCCCGGGCAGGACCGTCGGCATGACGCCACACCAGCAAGGGATCGAGCTGCTCGGAGGCCTCGAGCGAGGCGGTCGCCATCCGCACTGTGTCCAAGGCCTCCAAATCGGTGGCCAGCCCGCGGGCCACCGCTTCGACCTGGTGGACCAGCTCATCGTCCCCTTCGACTCCTGCGGCGTCAGCCCGGCCAGACACCAGCACCATGGACAGATCGCTGCCCCCAAAGGCCCGCAGGTAGCGTCGCAAGGCAGCCGCCTCACCGCGCTCGGGTAACAGGGCGGCGACGTTGGGATCGAGGCGCAGGCTGGAGCTCACTCCGATGGTGGCCAAGACGCTCACGACGACGATCAGCACGGCAACGATCAACCGTCGACGAACGTACTGAGACTCAGCGTTGCTCGGTTTGGAGTCAGCCACCAGGTGCGGTACTCTACACTTAGGCATAACTCCCATGCGATACCTTCTGCTGGCAATCTGCGTGGCCGGAGTGGCCTGCGCAAAAGGCAGCCAGTCGGTCGACCTGGACGATGACGACGACGGCTACGGCGGCAGCACTAGCACCTCGACATCGACCACCAGCGGCGTCGGCGGCAGCACCAGCACCAGCACCGGGACCGGCGGCACCAATTGCGCGCCTAACGAGATGTTCTGTGGCGGGATCTGCATCGACGTCATGTCCAACGACAGCAACTGCGGCAGCTGTGGCGTGCTGTGCATGGGCGAGGACGAATGCCAGAGCGGCATCTGCACGCCTTCGAGCAGCAGCTCGTCGTCCACCAGCTCGAGCTCGTCCAGCTCGTCCAGCTCGTCATCCTCCAGCTCGTCCAGCTCGAGCTCGAGCAGCGGGACCTGCCACCCGCTGAACCCGGCCGCCGTCTGCGGCTCGAACAACCACTGCGCCCCCCAGACCAACGGCGTCCCCCTCTGTCTCCCGCCGACCGGCACAGGCGCCCAGTACAGCGGCTGCACCACCTCGGATGATTGCTCGGCGATCTACGAGTGCGCCTACACCGGCTATTACAACTGGTGCATGCAGTGGTGCTCGCAAGACTTCGACTGCCCCAACTGGCCCGTCGACACCTGCGCCTTCTTCGTGACCCCCGTCTACGTCGGCTCGACCGAGTGGGGCGTCTGCTGGGACGGCGCTCCCTAGCAGTTAGCTGCCGCCTGCGCCGCCTGCGCCGCCTGCGCCGCCGCTGCCGCCAGCACCGGTGGGCATGCACATGCCGATGTGGTCCCAGGTAGTCTCACAGGCCCAAATCTCGACCTGGCACTCTCGGTTCGGTGGACAGCCGCCCAGCGGAACCTCATCGTTTTCCCAACTATTCAGGTCGCAAAGCTGACGACAATAGCCGGTGCCGCCCTCGTTGTTGCAGTGCTGTGACTCGCCACAGTCGTTGAGGTACTGGCATTCCTCACCCTCGCCGGCTGCCGTCCCCGATTGACCCACGCAGACCGATAGGCACTCGAGGGCCTTCTGAATGATGCACACTTCGTCGTCGCCGGTGCAGGTGTTCTCCAACAGCGTGCAGGCAGGCAGATAGCTGCACATCTGCACCCAGGCGTCGCCGGTCAACGACAGCTCGATGTTGCACTCCCCGCTGTTGGCGGCACAGGGCTGATTGTTCGCTGGACAGCACACCGGAGAGCACTTCTCCATCTGGCACTTGAGGCCCGCAGCACACTCGGAGTCGCCGGCGCAGGGCTGACCTGGTCCCTTGACCCCTTTGCCCTGAACAGTGACGCAAGCAGAGGTGGAGCCCTGGACATCACACCAGAACCCAGGCTCACAGCTGGTCAGCGGGTTGAGAAGATCACAGGGACCGTCGGTAATGGAGGTGTATGGCTCAGCGCAGGTCAGCATCTGAGTGCCCCCCCCGCCGCCGGTACCGGTGCTCGAGGTGCTGCTGCCGCCGGTGCCGCTGGTGCTCGAGGTGCTCGACCCGCCCTCACCGGTATCGCCGCTGTCGTCGCAAGCCGGCATCGCCAGCGCTGCAGAGATGGCAGCAAACCCGATAACTCCCAGATATCGCAAAGCCCTCATGGATTGATTGTAGCGTCAACCCAGGGGCCAGGCAGAACAAACCCCACAGCCGCCGCGCCGCCTGGACAGCCGGCTGGGCAGCCGCCCGTCGAGCTAGCCCGAG
>JAUVCD010001035.1 GCA_030590865.1 Myxococcales bacterium
CGGATACGGCCGACTGGCCCGACTCCAGGATGTTCACCGCGAAGTGCGAGGCGGCCATGAGAGCATCATGGGACGCGGCACGGTGATCGATGCACACCAGTATGAGGGGTGGGTCCAGAGACACCGACGTGAAGGAGCTCACCGTCAGACCAAAGGGCTCTCCTCGTGCGTCCACAGCGGTGACGACGGTCACTCCCGTGGGAAAACAGCCCATGACGTCGCGGAGCCCGCGACCGGTATCAACTTCCTCGTTCACCCATCCCCCTTGATACAACCGCGGCGGCGGCCTCATGGCGAGGCACACCACCGCATTTATCGAACCCAGCGACCCCGCTGTTGCCCCGGGGCAGGTCGACGCTAATTTTTCAGGCCCGCAGCGGTCGGCGACCGACCGCCTCTCACCTTCGAAGAAGGCCAAATGCGACGGCGCTGGCTCGTGATCGCGGTGATTCTAACCGTGGCCCAGGGATGCGACAACGTGACCTGGGGCGGCACTGACGTGCGCCTGCAGGGCCCGCCGCCACGGGATAGCGTCAACCCGGCACCCGTGGAAATCGTGGGTGTGGCCCCAGAAACGCCCCTTCCGGAGCTGCCTGCGGGCCCCATCCTTCTGGCCGGCACGCGTAGCGGCGCCACTGCGACGCTCGCCGTCGTGGGCGAAGTCCAATTCGACGCCGTGGCCGACTTCCCCAACGAGCAGCAGATACCGGGTTATCGCGACCACTTCTCCAGCGAACTGCTGGCACCGGGAACAGAGTTCATCCTCTTCTCCGAAGGGGTACGAGTGGGCCGGCTGGTAGCCGAGTCCACGGGCGTGGACGAGCGCTTCTGCGTGGCCCGGCCCACGGTCACCGGCACCGTGGAGTTGGTGCCCTCCGCCGCCAACGCCACCCGTTTCCTCGCCCTCTCCGCCGCCCAGGCCAAGGAGCGGGCCTACGAAGGCCACCGCTCGCTGAGCCACGACTACGACCAGCGGGTGGCTTCCCTCCGCCTGGCCGGCGAGGTGATCCCCAGGGTGGGTGCCCCGTGGCCCCCGTCCGTGCTGGATATCAGGGCGGACATACAGGCCTTCCAGCTCCAGGGGGCTGACGGATCGGCCATCGCCGCCAGCTTCGCCTACCTGGATCGTCTGCAGGTGGGAGCCGCGCCCGCCGCCGCGTACTCTCTCTTCGTCATAGGAGAGATGGGCGATCGTGACTACGAGTCGTCCTACGTGTGGTACCGGCCTGCGGGTACCGAGGGGAAGGGCGCTCCGCGCTTCTTCGACCACCTCGACCTGAATGGAGATGGGGAAGCCGAGATACTGCTGGATGTCTTTGGCCGGGACAGCCGATGGTTCGCCAGCCTCGCGCGCCGCGGCGGCACCTGGACGACGGCCTTCCAGGACTCCTGCGGCCAGTCGAACCCATCCCCTTGACGCCCGGGCGGTCGCCGGGCTTGGCCGTACTCCTCACCGTCGCTCTGGCGGCGAGCGGATGTTCGGACGCCCCGAGCCCGGATGACTCCGGCTCCTTCTACGGCATCGAGGTCATCGATGCCGTGGGCACGGTTCATCACCTGGACGGCCCCGCCCGGCGCGTGATCTCCCTCGTGCCCTCGGCTACGCTCTCCCTCGGAGCCCTGGGCGCAGGTAATCTGCTGGTCGCCCGCACCGATTTCGACACGGCTCAGTGGGTCCAACATCTGCCCTCGGTGGGCGGCGGGATCCGACCGTCCCACGAGGCCCTGGTGGCTCTCGAGCCGGACCTCATCATCCGATTCGCCGGCGAGCAGGATGTCGAGACGCCCGCTGTGCTGGATCAACTCGGGATCAGGCACGTCGCCATCCGCCCCGACCGGATCGCCGACATCCAGGAGTCGCTCACCATTCTGGGTGCGGTCACCGGCCATAGCGACGAGGCGGAGCGACTGATCACCCAGATCGACGCGGCCCTCATCACCGTGGGGGCAGCGGCGGCCCGCCGCGAGCCGGTCCGTGTGGCCTACGTCCTGGGCGGAACACCCCCCTGGGTAGCGGGGCCGGGCACGTACGTGCATGAGATCCTCGAGGTGGCGGGGGGAATCAACGTCTTCGCCGACCTGGGCAGGCTCTACGCTTCGGTGAGCCCCGAGGAGTTCGTCGCCCGGGATATCGACGTGATCCTGACACCGATGGCAGCGTCGCTGCCGGGAGGACTCGCCCGCGGTGCCCGT
>JAUVCD010000379.1 GCA_030590865.1 Myxococcales bacterium
CAGCAGGCACGACCGGTCTCGCCGATTGGCGACGGCCAGGGCAGGTGCTGCATCAGGGGGCGGGTTCACGTGCTTGCTTGTGCTCATGGGGACGATGGCGATGTCGCCGCCCGCCTGACTCGATCGGTCGAGCACAGGACTGTGTCGAGCCCAGGGGCGAGGGGGGGGGACCACACTGATGTTGCCGACTTGATAGAAGTGCGCGCCTGCGGGCGCTTTGCCGTCATCGACGATTCGGGGGTGGCGGTCGTCGATCCCGATCACTTCGAGGTGCTCAGTGGCGTGCCCATCGATCCCTTCGAGGCGGTCGCGACGTCAGCCCGACAAGACGACATGGTCGAGGTGATCGGTGTGGGTCGTCGGGTGACGGTTGCGGACGACGATGACGCGGCCGAGTTGCTAGGCGAGGCTGGTTACCGCGATGGTGAGCCCACGGTGCTTCTCTTTGACGGCCAAGACGCCCCGGTCATCATCGTGGCGCGCCGTCGCGATTGACGGGAATGATGTAGGTCCCATCTAGCCGATCGATCATCTCGTCGTACCGTCGGTCCAAATCCTCGAGGGCCACCGCAAAGGTCTCGGTGGTCAGTGCCCCTTTCTTCAGCTGGGCATCGAGGTGACTGCGCTCGTTGGCGTACCAGGTGTCTGGATCGAAGTTGTAGGTCACGGTCGGTACAGATCAGTTTGCCTGCTGGCGGCGGCGGCGCATCAGCAGCAGCGCCAGGCCGAGCCACAGCCACGGCGTGCTGGGTGTCCGTCCCGCAGTGCGACAGCCGCATGACTCGGTCGTCGTCTTGGGGTCGGCATCTGACGATCCCGATGCTCCGCCGGTACCGCTGCTGCTGCTCGAGCCGCCGCCCACGTTGCTTTGCGGGAACAGGGTTGCCCATTCGGTCTGAATCAGATCGGTGCGGCCGCGGCCGTGGGCCCAGATGGTCATGTCTTCGGTGCCGCGAACTTCAACCGAGACCAGGTGAAGGCCGCTCAGGTCCATCAGATCGAAGTGGCTCTGGAGGGTCTTCACGCCGCCGGCCTGATAATAATCGTGCATGAAGTCGCCGCCGCCGGGGACTGAGTGGCCGTCGGTTTGGGCGTTGGTGGTGATGAGCACCTGGCCGCCGAAGTAATCGGTTTGGGGTGTGCGAGGCGCGCCACAGGGACCGCCGCTGGGGCAGGTGAAGACGCTGCCGTGACCCTCGGGGACGAAGTCGTTGATGAAGGTGCTGGTGGCGACGTTGATGTTGTTGAGCTCGCCTTGCGCCCAGTCGCGGTGGTCGGCGATCGAGGGTGAGGCGAGGCCGGTCAGGATGTGGCGGGTGGCCACGCTGCGGGCGACCAAGCCGGGGCTGGTGCTGACGCTCGAGTTGTAGTCGTGCAGCGAGACCAGGGTTCCATAGGCGTTGATGCCGGTGATGACCGCTACGTAGCCAGGCATCGCCATGTTGACCCAGCGCACCGAGCCGTCGTTGGGCTCCCAGGCGGCCAATACGTGGTGCAGCGCTACCTGGAAAGGCGTTCCGTAGTCCAGCCGCCGGGTGGACAGCGTCTTGACCGGATCCTGTACGAAGTCGCCCCAGCAGGAGTGAGAACGGCAGGCGGTGGGATAGGCCCAGTCGCTGTAGGTGTTCATCACCTTCACATCTAGAGCGTCGATCGGTTCGTTGGGATGCACCGACTTGACCCCGTCGACGATGCCCGAAATCTCATCCTCGATTCCGATGGGCAACCACACCGTGGTCTCCATGATGGCTCGAATGGCTGGGTACATGCCTCCGGTGTCCGCCTTGACCTCCGCCAGGCCCCCGATGATGTCTCCGGCAAAGGCGGCGCCCATCCCGTAGCCCATCTCGTAATGGGAGCCCCACAGCCGAATCACGGTGTAACCGTGGCGCTGCTCGTCGAGCCGCTGGTCGAGGATCTCGAAGTTCTGGGCCCAGGCGGAAGTGGCCGGTCCCGAGAGCAACAGGACCACCAATAGTGCCCACAGCTTGTTGACCGGCTTGCCCATGGTCGACTCTCCTTCGTGCGCCACCTGTCGTGTGGCACCTGGGGGCGAGAGGGTACACTCCCGACCCCCTCATCGAGAGAGTAGCAGCTTTCGGCAGGTCACTTGGGCGCCGGCGTTCGACCCCGACGGCCATGCCATTGGGTTCGACGACCCGCTGCTGCTTCCGCGGTGTCCATGACGCCCGGCGGCGACTCGGTTAGAGCAACGACTCGGACCGAACGATCCTAGGAGTCGTCATGCCCTTCGATTTGGATACCAAGCTCAGAGCCTGGCTCGAGGATCCTTTCCTCCGGGCCGGCGTCGTCCTGTTTGCCGCCCTGATCGTGGCTGTGATCACCCGGTTCATCATGACCCGCTGGCTCAAACGCCTGGCTGCCAAGACGGAAACCGATGTCGACGACCAGATCATCGAGGCCCTGGAGCGGCCGATCTTCATCAGCGTTCTGCTGGCCGGTATCGTTTGGGCGATCACTGGCTTCGAGCTCGCAGTGGGCGTGCGCTTCGTGGCCTTCGCGGCGCTCAAGACTGCGGCGGTCATCACCTGGACTTCGGCGGCCATGCGGGTTGGCGCCCTCTTGCTGGGCATGTTGAGCCGCACGTCAGAGCACCTGCAACTGGTCCAGCCGCGCACGTTGCCGCTCTTCGAGACGCTGCTGAAGATCGTGGCTGTCGGCGGCGCCATCTACTTTGGCTTTCTGGCCTGGCACATCGACGTGACCGGCTGGTTGGCCTCGGCGGGTATCGTCGGCATCGCGGTCGGTTTCGCCGCCAAGGACACGCTGGCCAACTTGTTTGCTGGGATCTTCATCCTCGCTGATGCGCCCTACAAGCTCGGCGACTTCATCGTGCTGGGCGACGGCGAGCGCGGCTGTGTCACTGACATCGGGATCCGCTCGACCCGCATCCTGACCCGCGACGACATCGAGATCACGGTGCCCAACAGCGTGATCGCCAACGCGAAGCTCATCAACGAGACCGGTGGGCCCCACCCGCTGGAGCGGGTGCGGGTGACCGTCGACGTCGCTTATGGGAGCGACATCGACCAGGTTCGCGAGGTGCTGATGGGCTGCGCCAAGGGGGTTGAGCACGTCTGCACTGAGCACGAGCCGCGGGTGCGGTTCCGTGAGTTCGGTGATTCGGGGTTGCGCTTCCAGTTCATGGCCTGGATCGACGAGCCCGTCTTGCGCGGCCGTACCCTCGATGCGCTCAACACCCGAGTTTACAACGAGCTGCGTCGTGCGGGCATCGCGATCCCCTTCCCCCAGCGGGACGTTCACATCAAAGAGCACGCCGGTCGGGCTCGCGACTGAGCCGCGCTGCTGGGTCATTCGGCGAGGTCCGAGTTTTCCACAGGCTCTCCACAGCCGCTGGGCCCCTGAGCTCCATCATCTGCTCTGGTGGCGCGCCCTCAGGCTTGCCACAATGGGCCCATCTCCGACAGGACACCAGATGGCGTGCCGGCCCCCGGGCCCGCTGCGCCCGGCTTTGCCCGTGCACCCACTCGCGCTGCGGTCGATCCATCGCCAGCGCCGCCGCAAACTGGCGTCCAGCCTCCGTCCCGGGCTGCGGCTCAGCGCACTGGTGCGCCTAGCGGCGCGGCGCGTGCGGCCACCAATGCCGGCAGTCTCAGCGCTGAGGAGCTCGAGGGCATCGAGGCGAGCTACTGGTATGGCACCGATCCGGACGAAGAAGAGGACGACCAGCTCGTTGGCACTACGCTGAACGAGACCTATGCGGTCAAGCGCATCCTCGGCGAAGGCGGCATGGGACGGGTTTATGAGGCCCAGCACACGCGCATTGCCAGCAAGCGCTTTGCCGTCAAGGCGCTGCACCCCGAGTTCGCTCGGCGCAAGGACGTGTTGGTGCGTTTCCAGCGTGAGGTGGAGGCCGCTGCCTCGCTCACCAGCCCTCACGTCGTTGGCGTCTACGACGTCGGCGAGACCACCGATGGCCGCCCCTATCTCGTGAGCGAGTTGCTTGAGGGCCAAGAGCTCGGCGACTATCTCGACGCCGTAGGCCGCATGCCCATTGGGGCGGCGGTGCGGATCGTTCGCCAGGTTTGCAAGGCGTTGATTTCGGCCCACGACAAGGGCGTCGTGCATCGGGACATCAAGCCGGAAAACGTCTTTCTGGTCGGTGACTCTGCGCTCCCGACGGCCAAGGTGCTCGACTTCGGGATCTCCCGTTTGGAAGGCCAGGCGGGCAATACGCTCACCAAGACTGGGATGGTGATGGGCACGCCATCGTACATGGCTCCTGAGCAAGCCCGGGGCATGCGGGTCGATCACCGCGCCGACATCTACGCGACCGGTGCGATTCTCTATCGCGCTCTGACCGGCAAGATGCCCTTTGATCGAGCCGACTCGACGGCCACCCTGGCCGCCGTCCTGACCGAGGAGCCCGAGCGACCGCGGGCCCTGGTGCCGAGCTTGCCCGAAGACCTGGAGATGGTCATTCAGCGGGCCATGGCGCGGGATCCGGACAACCGGTATCAATCGATTGCCGAGCTCGATGCCGCCCTGGCTGCCTACGATGAGGAGCCCCTCGCTGCGGTCGACGTGACCGAAGTATCGATGACCGGTAAGCGGCCGCGTCTGACCAGCGCCGCGACCCTCATCACCGCCGATCGCGAGCGCATCGTGCGAGGTGCTCGTCCCCAGCTGGTGGTGCTGTCTGTGGTGGCGGGGGCCGCCCTGGTCGGCGCTTTGGTGGTGGTCGTCGGTGCGGTGCTGCGGTTGATTCGTGCCGGTGCCAATCCGACCGTGACGGCCACCGAGGCATTGGTCGTCGGGCTGGTGGTGGCGGTGGGTCTGGCCACGCCGGTGGCGCTGCTGGTGCGCCACGTGAAGCGTAGCGCCTGGGACAACACCGCCAAGGTGATCGAGGTCGTGGCCAGCGTGCGCGACCCAGTACTGGTGGGCTTGGCCGCGAGCGGTTGCCTGGCCGTTCTGCTCAGGCTGCTCGAATCTGTCGTGCTGCGCACCGCTGTGGGGATCAGCTGGCCGGTGTGGGACCTGATGGTGCCGCTGGTTGGCGTGGCGGCGGCGGCGGGGACCCATTTCTGGCGGCGGGTCGGCTCGGAGCAGCTTCGCTCGATGGGCAATCCTGCAGGGACCATCTTGCTGGCCCTGGGCGGGGCGGCGGTGGTCATCGTGGTGGTGGCGCTGGCTGCGGTGCGCACCGTCGACGGTGGTGAGGCTGTCGCCGAAGATGACGACAGCGATGAGACCACCGCAGCGACCGACGACGATGACGATGACGAGCCGAAGACCTCCAAGTCGGCCACCTTGTTGAAGACCAGGGCCAATGCTGCCGGCTCGATTCCCAAGCCGACCCAGGCGAGCTATCCGCTTTACGACAAGATGAAGTTCGAGGTGAAGCGGCGCAACGCCAAGGGGGCGCTGAATCTGCTTGACCAGATCCTCCGCATTGATGGCGCCGCAGGTCACGATCGGGACCTGCGGCCTGCCATCATGAAGCTCGCCCAGCGGTGCTTCATCGCTCCTGGCGAGTCGCAGACCCGCATGATCGTGTTGCTGACCGGCGGCCTCGGCTCTGCCGGTCCAGACATCATGTTCGAGCTGATGGTGACCGCTGGCGGCAGCAAGGCAGCCACGTACTCGACCCGGACTCTCAAGGACGAGGGCGTGCGGTCTACCGCCACCGCGGGCATGCGCATCGCCTACGACCTGCGCCACGCCAAGGGCTGTGATGAAGCAAAGAAGCTCTTCTCTCGGGTGATCAAGGATGGTGACCACCGCGCGCTGCGAGAGCTGAAGCGTCTGCAGAGCTGTCGGGGCAACAAGCGCTGCTGTTCGGGCCGCGACCCGGACCTCAAGAAGACCATCGCGGCGGTCCTAGCCCGCCAGTAGCGCCTCTTGGCGCGGCGCTCAGGGCGCGATGACGTCCGCGTAGATGAAGTCTGGATCGACGCGCCGAGCTTGGCGTTGCTGGTAGGGGCGTCGCAGACCTTTGTGAGCTGCCGCGCGGACCGTTGCATCCGAGTGATGACCGAGGACCGCGCGATAGTCTCGCAACCCTTGCGCACGCTCGCCTCGCAGATCGGCCGCGCGGGCGCGCCACAGGTGGAAGGTGGCGACCCGCTCGGTGTGGGGGTGGCCGAGGTCGAGGGTGCGGCTGAGCGAGGCAAAAGCCGCCTCGGTGTCCCCTAGCTTGAGGGCCAGCATGCCGGCCAGGAAGTGGTAGAGCGGTTGGTCAGGCGCAAGCTCGCACGCTCGGTCGATGAGCCTGCGACTGGTCGCGGCATCCTCTTGGTCGACATAGGCCAGGTAGGCTCGGCGGTAATGGTCGAAGGCCTCGCGTCCCTGCTCGTCCGCAGGGACGCCGCCATCGAGCTGTCCGTGCTCGGGGCTGTGGTCCTCGCTCTCGAGGTCGAAGGGAATGTAGGGGTTTTCGCTGATCGGCGTTTCGCCCGAGGCGACCCAGAAGATGCCGTCCTCAGGTCGGAAGACCACCGAGCTGACGTTCATGAGCATCCCGATGGCGGTGCTGATTCGACAATCGTGTTGCCCCGGGTCGGCGAGAAACGAGGCGATGTCGTTCGGTTTGATGCTGCCGCTACGGTCGGCGAGCAGCTGGGTGACTCGTTGTTGTCGTCCCAGGTTGTGGCGCCAGTACGAGGGGTAGAGGTTCATCTCCGAGTCGCCGAGTTGCTCGTCGAGGAAGATGTTCGTGTAGCCGAAAGTCGACTGCTCTGTAGCCGGTCGCAGGGCCGCCTGCCGCTCTGGATTCTCTTCCCAGCAGAGCAGCTCGCGGCGCTTACTGTCGGCGATGAGATAGGTCCAGCAACCGATGGGACGGTGGGCTTGCAGGATCGCCTCGGCTTCCTCCAGGGTGCTGGCTTGGCGCATCACCAGATCGCCCACGCAGCCGATCGGCACGCCACCGAGAGCCGCCCGATCGGTGAACATGTGTTGGTGGACCGTCAGGGTCAGCCCCGCCTCATTCATGGCGGTGATGCCACCGAGCATCACCCCGGCGGCGCCTACCGATACGTAGCGTAGGCCGGTGGTCGGCTCGTGGAACAACACAGCCGAGGTCCGGGGCCAGCACCCGACGCCGTGGTAGTCCATGTTGCGCCCGTGCAGCAGCTTGCCGTCGGCGGTGCTGTCGCCCCAAGCGATGGCACTGGTGCATCCCAGGCCCAGGGCTAGGCGGTGGTGCATGGCCGGGCCGACGCCCTTGAGCCGCATGACCCGGCTAGCCACCCAGAGCAGCGAATCGGGCATGGAGCAACTCTCGAGCACGCTGTCGAGGTCCAGATCGGCGCCATCGGCTAGTCCGCGAAAGGTCTCGAGCGCGAAGTCGGGGAAGGCCTTGATGACTCGCGAGCCCACGAGTCGCTGAAGGACGGAGCAGGCCAATGGTGCCAGCGGTCCGAAACCTGAATGGCCCACCAACCGCTCGATGTAGGTCCGGTAGTAGGGCAGCGGGCCGCGGGGGATCTCGTCTTTGAGCAAGGCGCCGTGTTGCCGACCCATGTCGTAGTAGCTGCCGGTGAGCTTGAGCACGTGGAGGCCGCCGATGCGACGGTACCAAGGGCCGGCTTCGCGCGGTCGCGGCATGATCCCGCTGTTTGCGGAATCGGCAACACTTTGACGGGGCGTGGTCATGGCAAGGTTCCTTCGGCGACATCGGGTAGTGAGGCGCCGCTCGACAGCGCAGCGGCCGCCAGCATGCGGGGGGTGGCCCAGGCATGCACCTTGGCGACCCTGCGCCGTGCCTCGTCTGCCTTGTGTTTGCGGATCAGCTCGACCAACGCGCGCACCCCCTGGAGGTGGGGCTCGTTGGCCAAGCGGACCACCATCTGCAGCTGTGGCAGATCGACCTGGACCAGCTCGTGCCAGTGCACCAGCATCTGATAGATCCGGTTGTGGGTGGCTTGGGCAATCGCCGTGGTCAGCTGTTCCATCGCCGAACTGTAGCGCTCAGGTTGGCCCAGCGCGGCGGTCAGCTCGACCAGGCAGCGATCCATGGCCGCCAGGTCGGTGGCGTTTCGTCGCTCCGCCGCCAGGCCGGTCATTTCCACGTCCAGACGGGTACGAATCTCGAGCAGCTCGGCGAAGGCTGCTTGATCAATCACCCCAGGCTCGGGAAAGAGCATGGCCCGCACCACGTCGGGAGACGGCGAGCGCAGCGGATCGAGCACCTCGGTGCCCCGTCGCTTGATGGGTCGCACCAGTCGATGAACCTCGAGCTGTTTGACCGCCTCGCGGATCACGCTGCGGTTGACGCCGTACTCCTGAGCTAGCTCGGGCTCTTTGGGCAGCAGCGAGCCTACCGGCTGCTCACCACCCACGATCCGCCGCATCAAGTCGCTTGCGACACGGTCCGCTTTACGCTCCACAGGCCCAGCCATCGTCGCATGATACGTCCGGTTTATTGGGAGTCAACAGATGTATTTTGAAGTCCAGGTGGCTGGCAAGCCGGAGCCTTGCACAAGAGCCAGCACCGCCGGTCAGAATGGCAGCCGGAATGATGCGCCTGTCGGACCGACGGATAAAGTGGCGCCAGCTTGGCTCGCTCCCTCCGGTCGGTCCACCTTGCGCGCGCCCCAGATCGTCAACGGGATCCCCCCCAGCAGGCCAGCCATGCCCAAGCCCATCGCGATCCCGCCGTTTCGCTCGCCCTCGTCGCGATCGGCTATCAGGTACCCCATTGCGCCTCCCAGTACGGTGACGCCCCCCAGCGACGTCAGCACGATCCCGATCGCAATCCCGGCCTTGCTGCGCCGCGTCTGGGAGTCGGTGCACCGCTGCGCGTCGCTGTCCAACGCGCAATGGTCTCCGGTTTCGCACTCAGTCGACTGTTGGCAATCTGCTTCCGACCCAGCCACACAGGTCCCCTGCTGGGCGACGCAGCGTCCCGCGTCCACGCACATCAGCGAAGCCTCGCAGTCGACCGATCGCGCGACGACACAGCGACCATCGTCCAGCTTGCAGCGCCCATGCCACCGGCAAGCCGTCTCGCACTCAGGCGCCACCAACCTAGTCGTCTCTCGTCGTCCCGAGTCTGGCTCAGCAGCGGCTCGCTGCGGCTTGTCTGCCTGCGGTTGAGCGGCCGGCTTCTCGGTC
>JAUVCD010000905.1 GCA_030590865.1 Myxococcales bacterium
AGGACTCAGAATACCATGGGGGCTGTCGGCCGCTCAGCCTTCGTCGGGCCAGCCCGCCTTGCCGTCCAGGAACGATTGCAGCCGGCGCTCATGGTTCGTTTCCTCGGCGACGATGGCCTCCAGCTGCTCTGCGGTGACCGGATCGCTCAAGAAACTCCCGATCATCTCGTAGAAGATGACCGTGTCTCGCTCGAGCTCGATGGCTGCTCTGAAGACCTCGTCAACGCCCTTGCTCGTGGTCAAATCCACGTCGCCGAGGGAGAAGCGCTCACCGCCCACGATATCGTGAAGTAGCGACGCGCCCATCCCGGCAAGCTCTTGGTCCACCTCGACTGGCCCGGCGCGCTCACCTAACGCGGCGAACCATTCGGCATGTTCCACCTCTTGGTCCGCCAGCTTGGTGAGCAGCTCGGCCAGCTGCGGGTCGCCCACCTTGCCGGCAGCGTCACGGTACGTCTGCTCGCCGTTCTGCTCGATCTTGATGGCCACCGCGACGATGTCGTGAAGAGAGAACATTAGTCTTGGGTGGTAGACGTAAGCGCTGGCCGCGACAACCACGCCGCGCCAGCGCAACCACGGGCATGCCGCGCCGCGGGCATCGGTTGCGGTGCCGGTGGGTTGGCCAGCACCTCCGGCAGGGTCAGAACACCAAGACCTTGTCCGCCTCCAGGGTGACCTGGGCCAGCTCGCCGAGGGTGGCCACATGTACGCCTTCGAGCAGCTCTTCAGCGGTAATGCCACGAGCCTCGAGGCACGTGCGGCAGGCCTGGACCGTGCCGCGCCGAATGATGGGCTTGAGCATCCGCTCGATGTTGTAGTAGCCGTTCGGTGTTTTCTGACCCGCCTTGGCGGCCAGCACCGCATCGTTGGTCAGATAGACGATCAGGTCGAGCTCGTCTTCCACCTTCAGCAGCGCATCGGCCAGCCGTAGCCCGTGGAAGGTGCGCTCCGTCCCATAGGGCGCGTCGTTGATGATGATCACGATTTCCATGAGGTCCAACATGTTGTCGGACCATGGCGAAGGCAAGGCCGGGCTGAGTGGGGTAGTGGCGGCGCCGCACCAGCTCGCCGCCCCACGCCTGGAGGCCACCGAATGATGCCTAGTCGCTGCTCGTGGGCGACAGGACAGAGTAGGATGCCTAGGGTGAGAGTTGCATTGCCCGACCTTCGAGAACGAGCGACCGCTGGCCGGGGGGCAAGGTTTGGTTGGCCTGGAGTACTAACCGTTATCGCAGCGCTGAGTGGTTGCGGCGATGACGCGGCGAGCCCGCCGGTAGCGCCGGTGGCGATGCTGAGCTTGGCGACGAGCTGGAGCGAGCCTGAGCATTTCTTCGACTTTCCCTATCCGTCGGATCTCCGGCTCGGCCCTAATGGAGGGCCGGACCTGTCAGGCTTGCCGGTGCCTCCGACGGTGGTGCACCTCGACAGCTTGCTGCCTGTGGCTGAGGACCGGCTCGGGTTTCCAGCCAATCCGGTGGGCTACTTTCGCTTCAGTGGGCCGATCACCGCACCGGGCGCCAGTGACGTCCTGCCGGCTGAGCCGACGGCGTCGGTGTTGCTCATCGATATCGATGAAGATTCGTCGGAGCGAGGCACGTTGCTGCCCACCGTCGCCACGGTGCTCCCGCCAGACGGCTACGTGCCCAGCAATCTGCTTGCGGTTGGGCCGCGGCCTGGCTTCGTGCTCGCCCCTAATCGCACCTATGCCTTCGTGATCACCACGGCCCTGCTCGGCGAAAATGGCCAGCCGGTCGTAGGGGATGGAGACTTCCAGATTCTGAAAGAGGGCGGCCAGCCCGAGGGGGCGCGAGGAGTAGAGGCGCAGCAGCGTTACGAGCCTCTGTGGCCGGCGCTGGCCCAGGCCGACGTGCCGCTCGATTCGGTGGCCGCCGCGACGGTCTTCAGCACCGCCGACGTGGTGGCTGACACTGCGGCGCTGGCTGAGCGGGTGCGCCAGGCGGTGACCATTACGATCGACGATTTGGCCCTCGATCCCGACGATGGTGCCGACCATCCGCGCTTCTGTGAGCTACACGGCACCGTCACCTTTCCCCAGTATCAGCGCGGTGACCCGCCCTTTTCGACTGAAGGTGTGTTCGAATTCGACGACACGGGGATGCCCATCGAGCAGCGGCAAGAAGTGGCGCCGGTGGTCATCACCCTTCCGAAAGAGCCGATGCCGGCGGGGGGCTATCCCCTGGTGCTCTACTTCCATGGATCGGGCGGGTTGAGCGATCAGGTCGTCGACCGGGGCAAGGTGATGGAGGTCGACGGTGAGCCCACCAAAGGGGAGGGCCCGGCCCACGTCGTGGCGGCTCACGGCTTTGCGGCAGCCGGCAGCGCTCATCCTCTCAACCCAGAGCGCTACCCCGGGGCTAGCGAGCTCGAGTACATCAACTTCGACAATCTCGGCGCCTTTCGCGACACCTTCCGCCAAGGTGTCGTCGAGCAGCGTCTCTATATCGACGCCTTGCTCGATTTGGAGATCCCTCCCGACCTACTGACCGGCTGCGATGGGCCGAGCTTGCCGGGCGGCGAGCAGCACTATCGTTTTGCTGCCGAGCCGTTGCTTGCCATGGGCCAGTCGATGGGGGGCATGTACACCAACCTGATCGGTACGGTCGACCCGCGCATCCAGGCCGTCGTGCCCACTGGCGCTGGTGGGTTCTGGAGCTTCTTCTTGCTCGAGACCTCGCTGGTGGGGGGCAAGACGCTCCTCTCAATCTTGTTCCAGAGCGATCGCGAGCTGAGCTACATGCATCCAGCGTTGCAGGTGCTCCAAACCGCCTACGAGCCGGTGGACCCGCTGGTCTACATGCCACGGCTCGCTCGCTATCCCTTGGAGGGTCACCCGGTCCGATCGGTCTACGAACCCGTCGGGCGTGACGATTCGTACTTTCCGATGGCGCTCTACGACGCCATTGCGCTCGCCTATGGCCATCCGCAGGCGGGCGACGTGATTTGGCCCTCCATGCAAACGGCCCTCGCCCTAGCGGGCCTCGATGGGCTGCTGTCCTACCCGGTGGAGAACAACCTCGAGTCC
>JAUVCD010000866.1 GCA_030590865.1 Myxococcales bacterium
AACCCTTTTATGGCGTTCTGCCGTAACGTCTCGATCTTGTATTACTTCTTTCTTCATACCTGGAGTGTTGTGAGAAAGAGTGCTATAATATTCGCCTTTAGATGATAAATTATATCATTCTGCAAGGCTCAGCATGGCACGACCGAGAGGGACAGGGGGCAAAGCCAAGCCACTCACTCGCGAAGAGATCAAACGCATCGACCTGTGCTTGACAGGCACGATCCACGAGCATCGCAATCGGCTGCTACTCTACCTTGGGCTTGGCTCTGGCATGCGGGTCGCCGAGCTCGCTCAACTCACGGTGGGCGATGTGGCGCCCTTTGGTCGGGTCGTCTCTCAGGTCGTGCTCGAGAAGCACTCGACCAAGAGCAAGCGCAGTCGAACGGTTTACCTCTCGATTCAGGCGATGAGTTACATCAAGAAGTATTTGGTGCTCTTTGATGACGTCTCGGACAAGACGCCGCTCTTTGCCAGTCAGAAGCGACAAGGTTCGCCGCTGACGGCGAACGCCACGGTCAAGGTGCTCGGACGCATGTTTGAGGCAGCCGGTGTCGAGGCGGCCTCGAGCCACTCTCTGCGGCGCACCCACGCCAACGAATTGCGACGCCTCGGGGTCGACCTGAAGATCATTCAGGAGCAGTTGGGGCATGCATCGCTCGCCCTCACGGAGCGTTACTTCGATGTCGATCCTGTTGAAAAGGAGGCTGCTCTGGCCAGGCTCAAGTTCTAGTCTGAGTTCAGGGCGCTGGAGAATGACACGTTGGGACACAGAGATCAGTTCGCAAAGACTATCTTCGACGAGGAGACTGAGGCTGCAACGGCAGGCGCGCTGGCCTGGGAGATGGGTCCCGAAATCGGTCTGCATGAGATCCGCGCTGATGGCTTGCTGCATGTGCGTGCTCAGGAGTCGCTGGCCACCTTGTCGGCGCCGTGGTGCTTCGCCCGAGAAGACGAGGTGCTGCTCGAGATGAAGATGCAGGGCGATCATATCGGCCCCCACAGGTTCTATCGTGCCCTGCTGCGACGCCAAGCGCGTGAGCTTCAACGGTGCGAGCAAACCCTGCAGAAGGATTGGGTCAGTCCTCAAGGCCTGTGGGTGATTGCCGCGCACGTGCCCGGATGGCTGTCTGGGAGCGACGTGTTGACTCTCACGAAGGAGGCCGAGGGCTGTTATCGCCTCTCACCAATGTTCTTCGATACTTTGTGGATTGCAGCGAACGAATTGCCTCTTCACGAGGCTTTGATTCCCTTCTTGGTAGCCCGTACCCACAGTGCTCTCACCGAGTTCGCTCGGTGGGTCATCGACCGACGACCGCTCGAGTGGCTCGAGCGTATGTTGGAGGTTCTGCCCATGTCTGACGCGCAACTGCAAGAGATCCTCAAGTACATCCCACCCACCGATGACGCTGAGCGACTGCGCAAGCGCCAGCTGTTTACACGTCGATTGCTGGAACTAACCCCTTCCGTAAGAGAAGAAGTTCTCCACCAGGGTCGTGCTGAGGTGTTGGCTCGGCTTTGCCACAAACGTCTCGGACGCTCCCTGACTGAGCTGGAGTCCTACGCCTTGGTGCAGCAGCTGACGAAGCTTGGTCAAGACGAGCTCAGTGATCGCATTCTCGAACTCGACGTTCCAGCTCTCGAAGAGCTCCTACGACAAGATGTGCCGACTTGAGCGAGCCATTCGGACTCTCGCTTGTGTTTACAACCGTTTGTTCTCGACCCGAAGAGATGTGGCGTCACTTCGATGTCGATCCTGTAGAGCAAGAAGCCTCGGGGCTCGCTCCGAGGTGTGTCACCCCTACGGGCAGATGGATACTTAAAAGCAGCAGCTCAGAAAGGGAGCCCCCTTCAGGGGGCGGGGAGATGCGCAGCATCTCGCGAGTGGGCGGGGGTTGGAGCACGCGCAGCGAGCGAACTAGGACAGGCCTCCCCCGGAGGCCTCTCCATCCATCAAGGCTCACGCGATGCCTTCGGCGTCCATGAATATGCGCGCCAGCATTAGACGGGCGCAACGATCAACGACAGCCTGTAGAATTCGTCACGAAGTGCCATCATGGATAGCCAGTGCCTTCTGAAGCACAGCTCGAAGGCGGCTCTTCGGCAACGAGTCACTCTCCAGACCGAACAGCTCACCGTTAAGACCACCTGAAACCTACTCCGGGTACCGACCACATTCGTGTAAACCTGTACGCTAAGCGCAACCCAAGACGGCAAGCGCAGAGAGCGAAGAAGCGCACCGACGAAGAGGACGACGTGAACATAGAGGACATCAAAATCACGGGACCGGATGGTCAGCCAGCGGACATGCCACACACACTCCAGCTCCTCAAGCTCAGGGCCACATACGGAGACTTCCCGAGCGTGCGCTGGCTGGCCATGCTCTCGATAGACGAGCTGAACGATTTTGCCTCTCGTTGTCAGGACGCAACAGGTGACCCGACTCATCTCGCGGATGTATTCGGCGTTATGACTGGCCTCAAAGCCATAGACGACAACGTCATTACGTTCACGACGACATATGAAGAGCTGTGGGAGTGGCTTCAGGTCCTGGCCGTCGCCGTCACTCTCGAGAGCATGGTCAGACTCGGACACGTCAGGGTGTCTTGCGACAACACCTCTATCTGGGGGGATGGCAAGCTGACGATCCATGTCCTCTCATCCAAAGAGGAGCTGCTCGCAGCGGCCTTGATGACGGAGGAAGACCTGCGCGCGCTGAACAACGCCACGCTGCACTGAGCGACGCACACGATTGCCCGCGATACTTCAAGGGGATGCAAAGGCCACCTGTAGCGCTTCTTGAGACGGCCTCGCGAAGCTCTTCAGACGCAAGCTTCGGGCGTACAGAAAGTACACTTCTCGCACTCATCATCTCCATCGACCGGACAGGCGGAGCGAAGCCACACGCTGCGGGTAAGGCAGAACGTCTACGACGTCGTCTCAGACGTCAACCAGATACGCTGTTTTACTAATGATTTCAATGATTTATGGTGTATTTACACGGCCGCGCCGCGTATCAAACTTTCATTCCCTCCGGGGGTTTTTGTATCTACGAGGAACTTGGGGTCCGATCTCCGGGGTGGGGGGTGGTGCGGCGCCCGCAGGGCAGAGCGCCGCCACCCCCTATCTATACAGATATAGATAGGGCCGACCCACCCCCCGCAGATCCAGCAATGGCGTCAGATTTTTTTGGAGCATAATCAACCGTTGGGGGGTGCATAATCAACCGTTGGGGGGTGCATAATCAACCGTCTTAAATTCCAGCTACTTAGCGGAGGGTGTTT
>JAUVCD010000562.1 GCA_030590865.1 Myxococcales bacterium
GCGCAGCGCCGGGGCGAGCAAAGCGAGCCCCCTTGACGCCGCCGAGCACGCTGGCACCCTCGGCAAACAAGCGAAGGAGGCCCTCCGCCCCGGAAGCAGCGTCAGACTCGGACTCGGACTCGGAACCAGACTCGGACTCGGACCCGGACGCCGACTCGCCCGCAGACTTCCAGGACTAGCGCCGCGGCTTGCGGGGGACGGCAACAGCTGCCCGTGCTACCTGGACGACAACATGTGCGCTGACGATGGCCGGCCCGCGACCCAGGACCCAAAGCTCGACACCGACGGCGCCGAGCCGACCGACGACGCTGGCGACGACAACGCACACGCCGTCGAGGGCAGCGCGACCATCCAGGAAGCCGTGCTACCCCCACCAGGCTCGGTACCGGTGCCCCAGATGGTGCCCGCCCCGAAGATCGTCCCACCGGCTGAGATCAGCGACCTGTCACCGAGCCAGGGGCCGACCATCGGCGGTACTCGGATCACGCTGGATGGCAAGAACCTCTATCGCGAGTCCATCGTGCGCATCGACGGTAAGTTGGCGACCACCATCGGCGCCGTCGACGGCCGCCAGCTGAACGTCACGGCGCCACCCCACAAGGCCGTCGGGCCAGTGGACGTTTCCATTCAGAACCCGGGCTCGGAGCTCGCGGTGCTCCCCAAGGCCTTTCGCTACGAGCCCTTGCCGGCTCCGAAGATCGACACCGTGGCGCCCAACCGCGGCGCCGTCGACGGCGGCACCGACCTCAGCATCACCGGCAAGAACTTCGTGGCGGCCACCATCGCCATGGTCGGCGGGACGGAGGTCGACAAGACGGTCTTCATCGACAGCACTGCGCTGGAGCTGAAAACGCCGCCGGGCAAGGCAGGCAAGATGGTGGACGTCGAGGTCCGAAACCCGGACGGCAAGAGCGACACCGCCCGCCGCGCCTTCGCCTACGACGAGCGGTACTGAACCGCGGGCACCGCCCGGCCGCCCTGAGCCGACCGTCCCAACGAGGAGCAGATGACGGGGCAGCAACCACCAGGAGAGAGGCTGCGCAACGCCTTCATCACCGGCGCGAGCGGCTTTCTCGGCTATGAGATTGCCCGTCAGCTAGCCACCGCCGGCGTGGCAACTCGGGCACTGAGCCGCACCGGTAGACTACCTGGAGAGCTAGCCAATCTGGGCGTGACGATCGTCCGCGGAGACTTGAGCAACCCCTTGGCCTTGCGGCAGGGCATGACCGGCTGCGATGTGGTGTTTCACGTCGCCGCCGATGTGACCATGTGGCGGCGACAGTGGGGTCAGAGTGTGAGCACTAACGTGCTCGGCACCCGCAACGTCGTCGCCGAGGCCACCAGGACCGGCATCAGACGGCTGGTGCACACCTCTACCGCGGCCACCATTGGAAAACCCCTCAGTCGCCGCGCCACTGACCCGGTGATGGTCGACGAGCGCAGCGCCTACAACTTCCACGAGCTGGCGATGGTCTACCCCCATACCAAGTGGCTGGCCGAGCAGGAGGTCCGGCGTGGCATCGCCGAAGGCCTCGACGCGGTGGTGACGCACCCAGCAGCGATCTTTGGGCCCCAGGACTGGAAGCACAACACGCTACCGCTGCTGCAAGCACCGAAGCGCAAGCTGGCCTTCGCAGCCCCTGGGGGCACTCGGTCCATCTGCGACGTCCGGGACGTGGCCACCGCCCACCTGCGAGCCGCCGAGCTCGCCCCTGCCGGGGCGCACTACATCTTGGGAGGAGACTGTCTGTCGCTCATCGAGCTGCTCGGCCTGATCGCTCAACTGGTGGGCGGCAGCCCGCCTCGTCTCGAGCTGCCCGACCGCTGGGTCAAAGCGCTGGGAACAACCTTGGACGTGATGGCAGATCTCACCGGCAAGCCGCCGCTGCTGAGCAGCGAAATGGCAACTCAGAGCACCTTCAGGGTGCGGCTGTCGAGCGCCAAAGCGGAGGCCCAGCTCGGCTATCGTTCCCGGCCACCCCGTGAGTCCCTGCGAGACGCCGTAGCTTGGTTCAGGCAACGAGGGGTGCTGTGATGGCTGCTACTCAGCGCTGAAGCCCAGCTGTTCAGAGCCGCTGCACCCCATAGCTCAGCGGCTGCACCTGGCGCAGCCGCGCCTCCAGGGCCACGTCGAGCAGGTAGCTGAGCAGCCGGCGAGTGTCCCGGGGGTCGATGATCCCATCGTCCATCAACCGGGCACTGCAGAACATGGACTCGGAAATGGTCTCCAGACCCATCTCGATCATCTGCGACTGGCCCGCCAGCCCTTGTTTCATCTTGTCATCAGGCTCGATGCCCTTGCGGGCCCACTTCTTGAGCGTGACGATTTCCATCACTTTGCCACCTTGGGCGCCACCCATGAGCGCCTGTCGCGCCGACGGCCAGCTCATCACGAATTCGGGCTTGAGGGCCCGACTGGCCATGGCGTAATTGCCGGCACCATAGGAGTTGCCAACCAAAATGGTGAGCTTTGGCCCTTTGGCATTGGCCACATGTTGGATGAGCTTGGCCGAGTGCTTGACCTGACCCTCCCGCTCGACGGCGGTTCCTACCAAAAAGCCAGTGGTGTTTTGCAAGAACACCAGCGGGGTGAGCTTCTGGTCGCAAAGCTCGATGAACTGGGACGCCTTGTTGGCCCCTGTCGGCGTGATGGGGCCGTTGTTGCTGATGATACCGACCTGCTTGCCGCCAATCTTGGCGACGCCACAGACCGTGCCCGGGTCGAGCGCCGGATTGAGCTCGTCGAAACGCGAGCCATCGACGATCCGGGCGATGATCTCCTGGATTCGAACCGGGGTGCGCCGATCTTCGGGGAAGATGCCGATGAGCTCGTCGGGATCGTAACGAGGCGGCTCGATGGCTTGGCCTCGATGGGCCAGCGGTGGATCGGCTGGCAGCTGAGCGGTGATCTCCCGGGCGATGCGAATGGCATCGGCGTCGTTCTCTGCCAAGTACTCACCGGTACCCGAAACGGTAGCGTGCATCTCGGCACCACCGAGCTCTTCGGCCGAGGCATCCTCACCAGTGCCCGCCTTGAGCAATGGCGGCCCGGCGAGAAACAGCTGAGTCTTGCCCCGGACCAGCACGATATAGTCGCTCAGCGCCACCTGGTAGGCACCGCCGGCAGTGGCATTGCCATGAGATACGGTGATCTGAGGAATGCCCGCGGCGCTCAGCTCGGCTTGTTGCCCGTAGATTTGGCCCCCTTCGACGAACAGCTGGGTGGCCCAAGGGTCCGACATGGCGCTGGTATTGGCCAGGTTGCCGCCGCCACTCTCGTGCAGTGACACCACCGGCAGCCTGGTGCGGAAGGCAATCTGCTGGATCCGCAGCATCTTCTTGACGTTGACCGAGTCAATGGTCCCGCCCTTGATGGCGTAGTTCCACACGATCACCAGACAGCGCCGCCGCGCAATGGTGCCAATCCCGGTGATCAGATTACCACCCGAAAAGCGCCCATCGGAGTCGTCGTACATCCCGTAGCCGGCAATCGAGCAGAGCTCGACGAAGGGCGTGCCTGGATCGAGCAGCAGAGCCAGCCGCTCGCGAGGCAGCAGCTTGCCTCGTTGATGGGCCCGAGGACGATAGCCCAGCTCGGTTTCGAGCTGCTTGCGCTCCACCTGGCGCACCTTGTCGACATAGGCCTCCATATAGGCCTTGTTCGCCAAGAAGGACTCGCTCGCGGTGTCAATTTTCGAGTCGAGGACCTGCATCACGCGCTCCCTTCGTCGTCAGCACCAGCTGGCGCAATCTCTGCGAGCAGCTGCCGGGTCTTGACCTGATCACCCACCGCGACGTGGACCGCGGCGACGGTGCCCGACACTTCGGCGGCGATGCGATGCTCCATCTTCATGGCCTCGACCACCAGCACGAGCTGCCCCTCGTCGACGTCGTCGCCGACGGCGACGCGGACCCCGATCACCGCGCCATCGAGTGGCGCCACCAGCCGACCACTGCCGCCGGCGCCATCGATCTCGACCGGCAAGTGGGTCGTATTGCGGTAGCAGCGCACCGTCTGGCCGTCGTCGATCCAGAGGGCGCTGTCCGCGAGGGCATAACGAAGGCGCCGACGGATGCCTGCGACGATCAGCTCCACCAGACCAGGCTCGTGACCCACGACCTCGAGCTCGACCTGGATCGGTCCTGCGTCTCTATCGCCACTGTCCTCACCCGCCGGCTGGTCGTCTGCAACCCAGCTCACGAGGTAACGACGGCCCGTGGTGCCGCGCCCGACGGCGGTGACGTCCACAGTCGCCTCAGCGGCCCCGCAGCTGAGCGTCATGGTCACCCAGACCGGCCCACAGCAACGCCAGCCGATGAAGCTGTCGTCCTCGACAATGCCCTGAGCGCCCTCCAAGAAGGTCACCAAGGCGGCGCTGGCAAAGCCCAGCGGCTCCGGCGGCGACTCGCTGCAGCTAGGGTCGTCGCCAAAGTGGTCGGCCAAGAAGGCCGTGGTGGCATTACCGGCGGCGAACTCCTGGTGCTCGCAAATGTTGGCAAGGAAGGCCTTGTTGGTCACGACCCCGAATAGAGTGGTGTCCCGTAGCGCCGCCACGAGCTTGCGGCAGGCGTCGGCACGAGTCGCCCCATGGGCGATGAGCTTGGCAATCATCGGGTCGTAATGGGGACTGATGGAGCCCCCCTCCACCACCGCGTGGTCGACCCGCACGTCAGTCTCAGCCGGCAAGCGCCATACCAGCACCTCACCGGTTTGGGGCAAGAAGCCCCGCGCCGGATCCTCGGCATAAACTCGCGCTTCGATGGCGTGGCCATTGATGGCGATGTCCGCTTGACCAAGCGGCAGGGGCTCACCGGCCGCCACCCGCAGCTGCCACTCGACCAGATCGACGCCAGTGACCAGCTCGGTCACCGGGTGCTCCACCTGGAGCCGGGTGTTCATCTCCAGAAAGTGGAAGGCCCCGTCGCGGTCGAGCAAGAACTCGACGGTACCGGCCCCTACGTAGCCACAGGCGCGAGCTGCCTCGACGGCCGCGGCCCCCATGCGACGGCGGAGATCCTCGTTCACCGCCGGCGATGGGCTCTCCTCGATCACCTTCTGATGGCGCCGCTGGACTGAGCAGTCGCGCTCGCCGAGGTGCACCACGTTGCCGTGAGTGTCGCCGAAAATCTGAAGCTCGACGTGCCGCGGCTCGACGACAGCTTTCTCGAGCAGCAGCTCGCTGCTGCCGAAGGCCCCCTTGGCTTCGGTGCGAGCTGCTTGCAGGGCCTCGCCTAGCTCACCGGCGGTGGAGACCAGACGCATGCCCCGACCACCGCCCCCGGCGGCGGCCTTAACCATCACCGGATACCCGATGCGCTCGGCCTCGACGGCCAAGACGCCATCACTTTGGTCGGCGCCCTGATAGCCTGGCACGCAGGGGACTCCAGCCTCGAGCAGCTTGGCCTTGGCCGCTCGCTTATTGCCCATCAGCTCGATGGCCGCGACGGTCGGTCCAATGAAGGTGAGCCCCGCCGCGATGCAAGCCCGTGCAAAATCGGCGTTCTCCGCCAGAAAACCGTAGCCCGGATGTACGGCTTCGGCCCCCGTGTCACAGGCAGCAGCGATGATCTTGTCGCTTGCCAGATAGCTCTCGCTGGCCGGAGGGGGGCCGATGAGGACCGCTTCATCGGCGGCCACTACATGAGCGGCCGCCTCGTCGGCACTGCTGTGGACGGCCACGGTGCGGTAGCCAAGCCGTCGGGCGGTGCGAATCACCCGGACGGCGATCTCCCCACGGTTGGCAATCAGGATCTTGGTCAAGGCCATGGGCCGTCCCTCCGTCGCGCGCTGGCGCTTCGTGCTGACGGCCGCCAGCGGCCGCCCGTCCTGGCCAGCTCAGGGTTCCGGGATGTTGGAGTGCCGAGCATCGCCGAAGTGGAGGTGATGTCAATAGCTCGCCGGCCGCCCTGGAGAGCAAACAATACGGAAGCGTACAGTTTGGCTAAAAAATAGTTGGAATAGGACCGCCAGGCGACGAATTGTTGTTCAACATCTCGACCAAAGTGCCGATATGTGAAACACGTTGTGCGGGCATGCTCCGACTTGGGGATCAATCATACCGCCAGGTGGCGGCGGTGACGCTGACCGTAGCTTGCGTGCTGCTCTGCGGTGCGCTGCCAGCCCACGCCGAGCCGGACCAGCCCACGCTGGTGGCCGTGACACCGACCGTATCGCCGGTCGAGCGGCCCAGCGGAGCGGCTGTTTCACCCCAACCCCCGACGGCTCCAGCGCCTGCCAATACCTCCAAGGCGACGAGCGACGGTCAGGCCAAAAAGGCCAGCAAACCCAGGAAAAGGCGCCCCCGCAAGCGTCGTCCCGGCGGCGTCAGCCCCTGTATGACCAAGGACCCGGGCTTCGGAGTCTACGACCGGTGGTCCCGCAACATCTCGATGGGTCAGATGATTGCGCCCCAGCGAGGCGGACTGACTCGGGGTGGCGGCTTCGACCTGATCATC
>JAUVCD010000261.1 GCA_030590865.1 Myxococcales bacterium
AGGAAGCTGGGGTCAGGCAGGATCCGCGGCGGACAGGGGCCCGCTGTCTCACAGGCCTGGTAGTCGCCGTTGGTGACTTCGAAGCGGTCGATGTAGAAGGTGCTCACCTCGACCTGATGGCGAGGTTTTTCGTTGGGACGATCATCGTCCGACCCCATGATCGCCGGGCCGCCGGGCACACAGACCATGCCTTCTGGGGGAGCTTTGCAGGGGGCGAAGATTTCAGTTTGCGCCGAGCCTCCGCCCGCCGCGGCGGGCCGACCTGTGGCAGAAGCAGCGACTTCAGCGACGGGGATGGCGCGCTGGGCCGATGGGCTGGGCGCGGCTGCTGAGCCAAGGGCAGGTTCGGGCCTGACGGGTCTGCTAGGGGAGGGTGCCGGGCTGCAGCTCACCAGAGCCGCACCGACGAGCCACCAAGCGCTGCGCGGTGTCCCCATCCCTTTCAACCCCCGGACCGCGGGGTCCTTGGCTGGGATGGTAGGACATGGTGCGCAGGGACCAAACTTCCTCGCCCAGTCGACATAAATTTGTTTCGGGCTGGAAGAATCCGCCCAGAGCGTGTGACATCTAAGTAATGCCAGGGGACAAGTGGGCTCAGCACGGCGTCGCGGCCCAGCCGCCTTTGGGGATCTCCGATCGGCCCACTCGACCTCGGATCGCCGTCAGACCATCCGAGCCTTCAGGCGTGGTCACCAAGCCCTGCTCGCTCCAGATCGAGCAGGCAAAACGGCGCGATCCTGCAGCCTTGAGCGCCTTCTGCGAGCGGTACCAACAACGTCTACACGCCTACTTTTCCGGGCCTCGGCACTGGCATTGGTGTTGGGTCCCCGACTTGGTTCAAGAGACCCTGGCACGGGCCATCAAGAGCTTCCCGACCTTCAGAGGTCACACCGAGATCCAGGCTGAGCGCTGGTTGTTCGGCATCGCTCGAAACGTGCACTTGCAGGAGGTCAGCCGACAGGTAGGCATCCGGCTTCGCTACGACGTAGCCGCCGAGCTCGCCAGGTGCATGCCCCGGTCTGCCGAAGGCCCCTGGTATTGGGGCGACATCCACGCCGCGCTGGACGAGCTGCCACTCCCTCAGCTCGAGACCCTACGGCTGATGCTCGAGGGGCTGACTATTCGGGAAATCGCCGCCCGCCTCGACCTGCCCGACGGAACGGTGGCCACCCGCATTCACCGGGCGCGCAAACAGCTGCGGGCTCGACTCGGCAGCGGCGTGCCCGGGGGACGGTAGCGGATCAAGGCACCTGGACGATGAAGGACTGCTCGTCCCGGCCCCAGTTGTTCTGCAGCACGACAGTGAACAGGTAGTCGCCAGCAGCGGGCGGGGTCCAATCCACTGCCCCAGAGGTGTGATCAATCCGAGCGCCGATGGGTAGCTCTCTCAGCCCCCACCAGCTGGGCTCATCGCCGCTGCCGGTGGCGGTGTACCCGAGCGGCGTCCCCACCACGCCGGTTGCGGGGGGCTGGGACTCGATCGCAGGAAGCGTGATCCCGCTACTCTCCTTTACTCGGACGCCGTCGTTTTGAACGAAAGCGTCGGCAAACTGGAAGAGCACGCCACCATTGCCGTCGTAGTCGAAGGGCCAGCGGGGCTCGTAGGGGATGAAGCGGGTCGTCGGTCCGCCGGTCGGTTGCCAGCGCGTTTCGGTGTGGTAGGCGGTGCCGTCCCATTGCTGCGCCTCGGTGGCTCGTGGCGCGTCGATCTGAAGAGGGATCACACAGGGAGCGTCATAGGACGGTGGCACGGTGAGGATGTTCGCTCCGTAAGCGGTGGCCTCACGCCAGTCGCCATCGTTCTGTGGATCCGGATCGTCCCAGTCAGCGACGTAGAAGTAGTGTTCGCACCAGATGGGCTCGTGCTCCGCCAGGTAGGCCCAGCTATGGAGCAGTGAGCCTGAGCTAATGGCGCTGGCCGGATAGTCGAGCTCGTAGAGATCGCGGACCGCCGAGTAGACGGCGGTGCGCACCTGGGTCAGCCGCAACCAGCGTCCGATCTGGGGTCGATAGCTACTACCGTTGGTGGCCCCTCCGCCGATGGCGTCCGACAGCGTCTGATCGTCGACGTAGACCCGTTCCATGAAGGTCTGGGCGAACCTCTCGAGGTGGGCTGCGGTGAAGACCGCTCCGCGATTGAACGCCATGATGGCGAAATCGACGTTGATGGCCCCATGGGAGATGTCTTCGCCTGGGCTGCTATACGAGCCGCCCCAGTAGTTCCACAATGCCTCACCAGCAGGGCCGGTGCTGATTTGTGCCAGCAAGCGCTGAGCGAGCTTGGTCGCCTTGTCGAGGTAGGCCGCTTTGCCGGTGACGTCGTGGAGCGCAAAGAGCAGTCGCCCCATGGTGTTGGATTGGTTCAGCGGTAGATCGACGCCCGGATAGGACAGGAAGGTCGCGTCAGGGCGGAAGAGATAATAGCCAGCATCGTTCCATTGGTCGTCGTGGTAGGCGACCGTCGCCTCTGCTGCCGCGGTGTAGGCGGTAGCCTTGTCGCCAAAGGTCGAGCCATCCCCGACCGGCTCGGCCGCCAGCCCTGAGGTGGCCACCAGCCGGGCGAACTCGGCCATGGGGTAGGCGATCATGCCCGAGTGGACGACGTAGCAATAAGGCTCGTCGCTCGGTTGGTAGTGCTTGTTCTGCCAACAGGCACCCGAGACGTTGCGATAGTCCAAGACGCCACGCTGATCGTCCCGCTGCGCTAGCACACCGTCGATGTGCCAGGAGAGCCGCTCCAGGTAGAGCGGGCTGCCGGTGGCGCGGAACATGGCCGCCAGAGACATCATCACGTAGCCCTCACCCCAGGCAAGGGTTGCAGTCTCGTTGTTCGACTCCCGGTACCAGGCGCCGTTGGCCACGTTGTCATAAGCGTCTTCGTAGGCCCAGCGGGCGCTCACTCCGCCAGCGGGAATGACGACCGTCTCGCCTGCGATCAGGTGGCCCCCCTGCCCACCGCTCCCGCCGCTCCCGCCGCCTCCGGCGTTGCCGCCGCCGCTGGCTCCTCCTCCGCCACCTGATCCGGCGCTGCCGCCGGTAACGCCAGGATCTGTTGAATCTTCCCCACAGTGCAGCGCGCCGGTGGCGAGCAAGATCAGCAAGATGACCGATGACCTATGTCCATGCATGGGCAGCATTCCTCGGCGATGGTCTCAGCAACGGTGCGGCCAGGTCAGCGCAGCTCGAAGTCGATGTGTACCAGCGACTTGTCGCTGTCGATCTGAGTGACCGGCACGACCTCGAATTGGGGGGTCCAGCTGCCTGTCTTTTCGTGGAACTCACGGATGCGAGCGAGGTCTTCCATCACTTTGGCGCGGGAAAAGACGTCCCCCGACTTGGTGGTGACGGACGAAGCGTAGCGCTGGCCTGCCACAAGCGCGTCGCCGCTGAAGCTGATCTTACCCACTCGGTACACCACCCCCTCGTCGATCCGGATGGTGACGGTGACCTTGCGCTTGTCGGGACTGACGTCGAGCTCAGGGGCGGTGATCTTCGCCGTGATGAAGCCGTTGTCGTAGTACATGGCTTGGATACGCAGCGCGTCGTCGCCCCAGACCTTGGGACGGTAGACGCCCCCTGAGACGTTGACGGTGCCGTCCCGGGAGTCCATTAGTGCCCGCAGCTGCTCCTCGTCGACGAGCTTGGCGCCTTCGAAGGTCCATTGGTCGATGGTGACCTTGGTGCCTTCGTTCACTACTAGGCAAAGGTGCAGCGCATCGGTCCGCAGTTGGTGGGCCTCAACGGTGGCGAACCGATAGCCAGCGGCACCATAGGTTTCTTTGAGCCGTGCCACCGTGTAGCTCAGCTGTTGGGGATCGAAGGGATCGCCAGGCTGCAGCTGAATGGCGGCGTCAACCTGATGCTTGGGCAATTGCTCGATCCCCCGGAAGAAGAGCTTGCCGGTGGTGGGGCGGGGGGCGAGGACGAAAGCCAGGATCGTGCCCCGCTCGGTGGTGCGAACTTCGACGGAGATGTCCTCGAAGCGACCGGTGGCCCAGAGCGTCTCGATGTCGGCGGCGACCTTGCTGGGATTAAGGCGCTCGCCGGCCTGTGAGCCCATGGTGGCCCGCAGCTGCTCCTCTTTGCCGTCCAAGCCCTCGATGATGACTTCTGCGACTGGTCCCGTCGCGTCCACTGGGGGTGGCGTGCCAGCAGCAACGCGCAAGGCCTTGTGCACGTCCGCCTCGCAGACGGTCTTCTCGCTCACTTCGGGGGCCGTAACGGACGGTTTGGCCTTGGCTCGAGCGCCAGCGGAGGGCTCCGGATGAGCCGCGCCGCAGGCGACGAGCATCAGGCTGGCGAGGATCAGACCGCCGCGGGCTTGGCTGGCGTCTCTCATGGCCCCAGCCGCACTTCGATATGGGTCTCGCTGCGTAACTGCACGAGCATTCGCTGCTTTTCTTCTTCGAACCACTTGAGCCGTAGCTGTTCAGTGAGCTGGGGCCGCGCCGCTTCGAAGCTCGGCACCGAATCAGGGTCCTGCTCCTTCAGTTGGTCGTAAAGGGTGCGCAGCTGCTCGTCGGTTATCATCAAGGGGCTGCTCGTCCACCGTTGCATCAGCAGCCTTCCCTCCAGGATCTGGCGACCAATCTCGGCGCGGTAGAAGGCTTCGGTCATGCCGCTACGCTCAATCTCGCGCATCAGCGCCGGGCGGCCAATCCCGTTCTGCTTGGCCACGTTGTCGATGGCCTGATCGATTTCGATGGACTCGACTTTCAGCTCGGCCAGAGCGGCTCGGCGGGCGATGAGTTGCTCGTCCACCAATCGTTCGAGGACCTGCCGGTAGAGCTTCGACTCGCCGATCATGCGCTGCGTTTCGTCGGTGACCTGCCGTTCCATGGCGGTGATGAAGGGTTGCGCTCGAAAGCGCAGGGCCGACAGGAGGATGGGCGTGTTCCCCACCACGGCGACGATTCGGTCGACCTGATACACGTCGGCCACAGCGGGCGGGGTCGCGGTCAGAGCGCCAACGAGTATGGCTGTCGCAAACAAGCGTGGCTTCATGAGTCGGCTCAGGATCACCGGAAGGCGTGGCGATGGGAAGGGCTTTGTCTCAGGCTCGGAGCGGCTGATCGAGCGCTTGGTAGGTGGCCCGCTGCGCGATCTCGATGGCCTGGGCGCCGCGCTGGAGGCGAAAAGGTCCCAGCCGTGGCAAATCATCGATGACTAGCGTGGCCGTATTGACTCGCGTCGGGATGGTGACCGCTCGGCGGCTCCGCCAGGGCGAGCGGCTGGCCAGGTGGTGATAGAGCAGCCGCTGGTCCGCCTCGAGGGCAGCGAGCCCCGGTCGGTCGCGCAGGCCGCCGTCGAGCAGGGGGCGGCGGTTGATGATTTGTGGCTGAAACAAGAACGGGACGCAGCAGGAGGCTTGCACCGCCGGCGCCAGGGCGCCGCGATTCAGCACCTCGGTGCGCAGCGAGATCAGGTCGAAGACCGACACCGCCACGGGAACAGGACAATCTTCGAACGTCGTCACGGGCAATAGGCGAGCCAGCTGGCTGGCGAACAGCTTGCCGGCGAGGAGTCCAAAGCCAGGGGAGGGGTCCCAGAAGTCCTGACGTTTCAGACCGAGGAGCTCGTCCCGAATCGCCTTGGCCGGGAGCCCGGCTCCCCAGAAGGCGGCCACCAGCGCGCCGGCGCTCGAGCCGCAGAGTCGGGCGGGCCGCAGCCCCGCCTTCTCGAGGGCGCAGACCACTCCGCAGTGGGCATAGAACCCGAAGAAGCCGGACGAGAGGCCGAGGGCGAAAGGCTCGGCCTGAAGCCACTGCCGGAGGGTGGGTTGCTGGGTCATGGACAGCGCGAGCATGGTCGGATCCGGTGGCGTCGCCAAGTCGGTGACGGTTTGCGGTGGCGAGGGTGCGACACTTCCGGCTACGGTGCAGCGCATGTGTCGCGTGCTCGCCTATTTGGGTCCCCGGGTCTCACTCGCTGATCTGGTCACTCGACCAGCCAACTCGCTCGTGAATCAGAGCTTCGATCCCGAGTTTCACGATTACATGCAGCTGGGCGGTACCGGCTTTGCGTCCTGGGTTGAGGGGTCGCCTGATGAGCGCCGTCCGTTGGTCTACAAGTCCTGCCAGCCCGCCTTCTACGATAAAAACCTGGCGAGCATGTGCGCCAAGCTACAGACCAACAATCTGCTCGCCCACATCCGTGCGACGGGCTACTCGCCTAGCGCCTCAATCAACGACGACAACTGTCATCCCTTCATCTACCCCAAGCTGAGCCTAGCCTTGGCTCACAACGGTGGCCTCCCGGGCTGGCGGGGCATGCTGCTCGACATTCTGGCGGCCAGCGATCCGGCCATCGTGGCGCAGCTGTGTGGGAGCACCGATACCGAGCCGCTCTATTGCCTGCTCATGTCTCAATACGCCGATCCAACGGCGAACATGCAACCTGACGAGATCATCGACGGCCTCACCAAGTTCATGCGCAAGCTCGTGGAGATCAAGCGAAAGAACGGCAACACCCGCTATGCGAAGCTCAAGTTCTTCTTGGCCGACGGGCGCGATATCGTCGTTGCGAACTTAGGCCTCGGCTACGATTACGCTCCGGAGATCGATCGCGGCTGGGAGGAGTTGCTCGAAGCGGGCAAGGGGACGCCTGAGCGCAAGCTCGCTGGGGTGGTCGAGCCGGTGTGGTATCTGGCGGGTAGTGGCTATGGCTTGCATGATGACCAGTTCTCCATGAAGACGTTGTGGGACGCTCGCACCGACGAGGTGATCATCTCGTCCGAGCCCCTCACTCGCGACCGCTCGGACTGGCGCCGAGTGCCCTTTCAGCACGTGGTGTTCTTCGAGCGCACCGCCGCGGGCTGCTCGGCAAAGGTAGAGAAGCTGTCGTTTTGAGCCCCCTATCCCGTAGATTTGCAGGATGACTCGATTCAGCGCGCTAATCGCCACCCTCGTCCTTGCCGGTGCGCTGGCCTGGGGGTGCGACGGGGATGAGTCGACCACCCAGGGCACTGGCGGCACCGGGGGTAGTGGCGGCTCGGGCGGCACCGGTGGTAGTGGCGGCCTCGGTGGATCCGGTGCTTGGGAGGACCCGCCCACCACCAGCGTGTCATTGAGCGCCAGCGACGTGATTGTGCTGAATCCCGAGCGTGGGTTCTATCGCACCCTGAGCTTGGTGGGCGATCAGGACTACCAATGGGTGCGCCAGGCGGGCAGCACCCTGGCCCATAGCTACCTGAGGCTCGACGACTACCGGGACAGTGCGCTGGATGCCGCCATCCTCGACGCCTTCGCGCAAGGTCTCGCCGAGGCGCGGCAGGCGGGCATCAAAATCGTGCTTCGCTTCGCCTACAACTTTGGCCCCTATCCCAATTCGGAACCCGATGCGTCCAAGAGTCGGATCCTGGAGCACATCAGCCAGCTGGCGCCGGTCGTGCAGGCCAACGCCGACGTCATTGCGGTGCTGCAAGCCGGCTTCATTGGAGCCTGGGGCGAATGGCACACGTCAACCCATGGGTTGCTCGACAACCCACAGGACAAGTTCGAGATTCTCGAGGCCACGCTGCAGGCCCTACCTGGCGACCGCATGGTCCAGCTTCGCTACCCGCCTCACAAGGAAGAGGGCTACGGCGCGGCGCTGACCGACCTTGCGGCCTACGATGGCAGCTCGGCGGCACGAGTGGGTCACCACAACGATTGTTTTCTGGCGAGTGACAATGATTGGGGCACCTATCCATCCAGCGAGGTCGAGATCTGGAAGAGCTATCTCGAGCAGGATACGGCCTATGTCGTGATGGGCGGTGAGACCTGCAATCTCAACCCACCGCGTTCAGATTGCCCCATTGCGCTCGCCGAGATGGAGCGGTTTCACTACACCTACATCAACAACGAGTACCACCCCGATGTGGTGAGCAGCTGGTCGGACCAGGGATGCCGCGACGAGATGGAGCGGCGCCTCGGCTACCGACTCACCGTTCAGTCGGTCAGCTATCCCGAGACGGTGCGCCCGGGCGGCGTCGTGCCGCTGACGGTCGCTCTGAGCAACGATGGTTGGGCGGCACCGGTTAATCCGCGGCCGCTGTGGGTGGTGCTCTCTGATGGCAACAGCCGCTACGAGGTGGTCCTGCCCGATGTTGATCCGCGGTGGTGGCTCGGAGGCGAAGAGGTGGAGATCACCGTGCGGCTACAGCTGCCGGGTGATGCTGCTGCCGGCGCCTACGATCTGGCCCTGTGGTTGCCTGACGCCGCGGCCAGTCTTCGCGATGACTCCCGCTATGCGATTGCACTGGCTAACGATGACCTGTGGGACGAGGTTTCGGGGCTGAACCGGCTGGTGTCCATCGACGTTGATCCCGAGGCCCCTGGGAGCTCGGATCCTGACGCGACGGCCTTTGAAGTCCTCCCGTGATTCGCCGGACCTGGATGGTGCTGGGTCGGCCGATCTAGGGCAAGCTGGACACCGGTCAGTGCTGGACCTGGGGCAGGTAGGTCAGCATGTCGAACTGGGGGCTGTTGTCCGGCGTGTGACACTTGGTGCACTGGGTGACCGCTGGGGGCGCAAAGCCGAGGGCTGGCAGTGCGACATGGTCGGCGCCGGCACCGTGACAGGACTCGCATTGAACGTTGGCCATGGCCGGAGTCATGTTGGGCAGCAAGAAGCCGCCGATGAAGCCGAAGCCGACCGTGTGGCAGGGGAAGCACGACGGGCTGTAGTCATGGTTGGTTTCTACCAAGGTGGCGAAGGCGTTGGCGTGTTGGGTGGTGGCCCAATGGGTCGCCTGGTCGGGGTGACAGGAGATGCATTGGGCGCTGCCGACGTAGGATCCGCCGGTCGGCGTCTCCTGGGGGATGTCCTGGACAATCGTCTCGGCCTCCGTTTCGAGGCGCTGCAGATAGTCTTGGTAAAGGGCGGCAAGCGCCGGGTCGTCTGCCCAGCTGTCGTCCAGATCCACCGAGCTCCAATTGGCCTTGGACAGGCGCCCCTCCGGGTCGACCACCAGATCCAGATGGCCAATCCACTTGCCGTCATAGCCTGTGGACACGAGCACCAGGTTGTTGACCTGCTGCCCCGTGGGGCCAGCCTGATCATGAGCTGCCACCACGACGTGTGTGTCGGTCAGCTCTTCGGCTAGCTCCAGCGCCGCGGTGGTCGGCATGTGGGCCAGGACGACGACCAGATCAACCTCTCCCATTGCGGCTTGTGTCGTAGCGATGGCGCTGAGGACGGGTTCGATAGTCACCGCCACGCCATCAATGGCGCTGGCCGCTTCGACTTGCTCCTTATCCTCCTCGAACAACACGCCGATGACGCCGACAGTGGTATCTCCAATCGTCTTGGTGAAAAATTGGGTGGCGTAGGGCAGCTCGTCGGCCTGGCGCATCACGTTGGCCGAGGTGAAGGCGAAGTCGGCTTCGGCGATCTGCTCAGCGAGGAAGGTCTCGCCGAAGCGGAAGTCCTCTTCCCCCAGCGTCATGGCGTCGTAGCCGCACAGGCCCATGCCCTTCAGCAGGTATTCGCCCATCAGCTTGTCATCCAGCGAGCTTATGCTGTGGGCATTGCCAAAGGCGTCGCCGCCGTCGAGCAGCCACACCGATGGGTTACTGGCCCGGACCGACTTGATGTAGCTCGCTCGCCGAGCGAGGCCCCCGAGGGGGTTGGAGGGTCACCCACAAGGCTCGAGGGAGCCGGCCACCTTTCCGGTGAGCAGCAGGGTCACGTTCTTGGGCGCTGCTGAGTCGGCGTCAGGTGGGTGGCCGCCGTCGGGAGTGACGCCCGGGCTGTCACCGCCTGATGAGCCGCAGGCGACCAAGGCCATGCCACAGAGGGCTGCGAGCAGGTGGTGGGTCACCGAGTCGGTCCTGTGGCGAATGGGAGAGACGAACATCCTCACCACCAGTTTTCGCTCTCTGGGGCCAAAACGCAACTGCCGCCAAAATGACCTCGAGGCCAGCATCAGGAAGAAACTGTGGCGATTGCCGCGCAGCTTGTCCATGGTGGTGCTCGTGTTGCCCTTTGCACCGTGGCCTGGGAGCCTAGCTCTCGACAGGAAAGCCGCAGGCCGATGATTCATCCCGCGGCGGCCCTGCGGGATTATGCGCTCAAGCCCTTGGCGGTATTGCGGGCCTATCGCCGGCGCGATGTGGGGCCCGATCTGCTGGCCGGGCTGACCGTTGCGGCGGTGGCGATCCCTCAAGCCATCGCCTATGCGTCCATCGCCGAGCTTCCGCCCGAGGTGGGTCTCTACACCGCTGCCGTGGCCGCTGTGGTGGGGTCGTTGTGGGGGTCGTCCCGTCACCTGGCCACCGGACCGGTCAACGCCCTGTCGCTCTTGGTGTTGCCCCTGCTGCTCGCCGTGGCGGTGCCAGGAACACCGGGCTTCTTGCTGGCCGCGGGCCTGGTTGCCGTGATGGCGGGCACCATCAATTTAGGTCTGGCCCTGCTGCGTTTCGGAGCGGCTGTGACGCTGGCCTCCCGACCGGTCCTGCTGGGGTTCACGGCAGGGGCTGCCCTGCATATCGCGGTGGGTCAGTTGCGCCACCTGCTGGGGCTGGAGACACCGGCCTCGCTTGCCATCTACCGTGCCGTTGCGGCCGTTGGTGCCAACATCGCCCAGACTCATCTGCCCACACTGGCGGTGGGTTGTGGGGCGCTGGTGGTCACGGTGGGGCTCAAGGCCTATAACCGCCGGCTGCCGGCAGCCCTGGTCGCCATTACGGCCACGGCCCTGGTGGTGGTGTGGCTGGGGCTTCACGACAAGGGCGTTCAGGTGGTCGGGGCGATGCCCCGGGCTCTGCCCATGCCGACCTGGCAGTCCACCGGACTCTGGCCGAGCTTGACGATGGTCCGCACGCTCCTGGTGGGGGCGCTGGCCGTCGCGGCCCTGGGCCTGGTCGAGGCCGTCGCCGCCGCCCAGGCTCTGGCGCGTAACAGCGGTGACCGGCTGGACACGAACCAGGAAATCTTCGGCCAAGGGCTGGCCAACATCGCCAGCGGATTGCTGTCCGGCTACCCCTGTTCGGGGTCGTTCACCCGCTCGGCTCTGGCCCAGCAGTCTGGGGCGCGGACATCGATGGCTGGGGTGATCACCGGTGTGACGATTCTCGGCGGTGTGTTGGTGTTGGCGCCTTACGCACAGTTCATTCCGCGGACGGCCATCGCTGCTGTCTTGCTGGCGGTGGCTTGGAGCATGATCGATCGGGCGGCCATTCGCCGGGTGATCAAGACCTCACGCTCCGAAGCGGCGGTGATGATCGGCACCTTCGGAGCGACCCTCCTGCTTCCCTTGGACCTGGCGGTGCTCTCGGGGATCGCCTTTTCTCTCGCCTTCTTCGTGGTTCGCTCCAGTCTCCCGCGGGTCAATCCGGTGGTGCCAGACGCCACCTTCCGGCACTTGGTGCACGATGAGCGGCGTCCGGCCTGCCCCCAGCTCGGCATCATGACGCTACGAGGGCCGTTGTTTTTTGGCGCCGTCTATCACGTGGAGGAAGAGCTGCGGCACAACCACGAGCGCTATCCGGGACAACGGTATTTGATGCTGCGGATGCATGGTGTGGATCTGTGTGACGTGAGCGGCATCGAAATGCTCGAATCGACCGTGGACACCTATCGCCAGCGAGGGGGGGACGTGTTCCTGGTGCGCTTGCGGCAGCCGGTGTTGGACGTGATGCTCCAATCCGAATTCCTCGACGAGACCTTGGGTCCAGATAACGTCTTGCCCCAAGAGGGCGCTATCGAGCATCTCTTCGACCAAGTGCTCGATCCCGTCGTTTGCACCTACGAGTGTGAGCATCGCGTCTTTGCCGAGTGTCAGACCGTCGAGAAGCACCGCTACGGAGAAGAGGTCCCACCGGCCCTCCACCAGGGGCATGCCCATGCTCGCCAGGTGCAGCCTGATCTGTTCCAACACTTTGCGGAAGACCCCAATGCCCTGCTGCTCGATCTGCGTGAGCCTG
>JAUVCD010000707.1 GCA_030590865.1 Myxococcales bacterium
AGCGCGCCGCCGCCTGGGCAGCCCGTGGGTGCCCCCCAGGAGAATCCCAGCGGGACACCCGCGACGCAGGACATCGCTGACGATATCTACAACGTCCCGGCAGGTACGGTCGTCTCGGAGCGATATCGCATTGTACGGATGGTCGGCGAGGGCGGTATGGCCGCGGTCTACGAAGCCGAAGACCTGGAGCTCGAGATCCCGATCGCGCTGAAGGTGTTTGCGGTATCGCGCGAGGAAAAGACGCTCCTCGCTCGCTTCAAGCGCGAGCTGAAGCTCTCTCGCGAGCTCGCCCACGATAACATCGTGCGGGTCTACGACATCGGAGTGCATGGCGGACGTCGGTTCATCACCATGGAACTGCTCGATGGAGCTGACCTGCGGTGCGAAATGGTGGGACCGATCGGCATCAACCGAACCCTCGACTATCTTAGCCAAGCATGTGAAGGCCTCGAGCTGGCACACGCCAAGGGCGTTGTGCATCGCGACGTGAAACCCGAGAACTTCTTCATCACCTCGGAGGGGGTCCTCAAAGTGATGGACTTCGGCATCGCAAAGAAGACGACGACCGGGAGTCGACTGACCGAAGAAGGCTATACCGCAGGCACTCCGGCCTATATGGCACCAGAGCAGATCAGGGACTTCGGCAAGGTCACGCACCGCTGCGATATCTACTCACTTGGGATCATCGCCTTTGAGTTGCTGACTGGGGAGCTGCCGTTCGACCACGAAGAGACGCTGCCGCTGTTGATGATGCAGCTGTCTGATCCGCCGCCGGCGCCCTCGATGCTCTGCGAGGAAATCCCAGCGGAGCTCGAGGAGCTGATCCTCCAAATGCTCGAGAAGAAAGCGGACGACCGACCGAGCTCCTGCGCAGAGCTCGCTGAGGCGTTTCGCAGCATCCGGGCGCGCTACCCAGAGCTGATTTGATCAGGCTTTGTCTGAGGGCACCAGAGGCCGCTCGCCCGGCTAGGGCTCGACGTCAGGCGCCATGTATTCGGCCAACGCGCCTGGATCGATGTCAGGCGCCATATATTCGGCTACCGCGCCTGGATCGATGTTCCGGTCCGGTGGCGGCGCGGGGGCACCATACATGGGCTCCGGCGCAGGCAGGGTCGTCGTCCCGGTGGCCGTGGGCTGAGGCGAGGTGGTGCTGGGCTTGTTGCCTCCGCATCCGGCCAGGCCGAGGCTCAAAGCGGCGGCGAGCACCGTACTGCCGACAGGCACCAGAGGTGAACGACGGCGCGGAAGGTTAATCCGTCCCGCGTCGATGTCATCGATGAGCTTGCGCAACTGGGCGCGGAAGTCGTGATCAGTCATCTCGCTCTCCGACATAACCCAGGGCACCGGACCCGTCTAACTAGGAGCACAAGCTCGACCGGTGCGGCCGACTCGGGGACCGCACCGCCACCCGTGGTAAGGGCGGCCCTCGGCTAGCCGGGCAGCTCACTGAACGGCAACCTGCAGATCCTCGGCGCAGCGACCGATGAGGAACCCGCTCAGGGCACCGAGCTCGGCCGACAGGTTGGTGTCGAAATCTCGAACGGCATCTACGGCACAGAAGCTCACGACGTAGTTGCCCGACTCGGGGAAGGCATCGACGCTCAGCTCCTTGGCTCCACCCTTGGTGAGCCGCGCCCACTTGGAACCATCAAACTGAGGCTCGTCGAAGTCGAAGTTCGAGTAGGTCGTGGTCTCGGTGTCCATGTGGAAGATGCGAATCAGCCCGTAGCGCGACGTCGGCGACCACTCGAGCCGAGCCACATCGCCAGCGAACTCGGGGGGCTCGGCGAGGGTGAAGCTCACCTGGTCGGCTGGGGCGTCGACAACGCCGGTGAAGTTGCCACCTGTGACTTGCTCGGCCGCCGCTTCATCATCCAGATCGAAGCTGTACTGGTAGGTCTCACCAGGCGTGTAGACCAGCTGGGGGTGAGTCTGACTGTCAGCCGTGTAATGGCCCGACTCGCTCAGCGAGAGCTCGATCTCGTCACCCCCAGGGATCCGTAAGGTAACGTCCGCGGCGCTATCGACGAATTGGTGGGGGTTGACCGAGGTGCTGATCAGCACCAGCTCGGCGGTGACCGTTCCGTCGTCGTGCTCGAGGACGGTGGTGACGGCCTGCACCGGCGACAGCAGAGTGTCGTTGCTCTCCAGGCTGCCGCAGCCGTTCTTGGCAGCCGGCAGGGTGAGCACCAGACCGGTGAGGGCGGCGATGGTGGTGATGCGTTGGGTGCGGTGATTTCGGGGGCTCATGGAACAACCTCTCGCGTCTTAGGGGTCAACAGCTCGGCAACTCGCTCGACCAGACACTCAGCAACGGCCATGCCGACGTTTCATCTGTGTGAAATCACGAGCATTGCTTCCATGGGCTGGCCCATCTGTGAACGACCGGCCACACCCCGAGCGTCCCGAGCGGTTCTCGACTGGGGCAGAGCCACCGGCACAGCGCCGAGCTCACCAGAGGTAGGGCACCAAGGCCTTGCGCTTTGCCGGGTAGTCAGCGAACCGCTCGCGATACCACCGGTGATGGGCCACCGCGCGGGGCGCCAGATTGGCGATGGTGAACAAGGCGAAGGAGGTGCCAGCCAATGACCCACACGCGACGGCCCAGCCTGCCCACTCGACGATTTCCCCGAGGTAGTTGGGGCAAGACACCCAGCGAAACAGCCCGCCTCGAGGAATGGAGTAGCGCTGGTCGGTGCGATCGCGCAACGCCCTCAGGCGAGCGTCAGAGCTCATGTTGATGTGCCGGCCGACGAAGAAAATCAGCACACCGGCCAGGAAGCGCGGCTCGGTGAGCAAGCTCGACGATAGCTGCCCCAGATGGGACACGTAGCGCCCGTTGACGTAGGCGTTGACCAGGTTGAACGCCATGCCCATGACGACGATGAGGACAGGCATGGATGCTTGGGATGCGTGACGGCGAAACGGGTAGATGAAAGCGCGGTAGAAATAGTGCAGCTGCCAGAGCGCCAGGAGCACCATGGGCACGATCGCAGCGCGCTGCGCACCCATGAGATAGACCGCTGCAAAGCCGAGCGCCGGCACGCTCTCCATCGCAACCCAGGCAGCCCGACCGCTCACCGCCGGTCCCCAGCCAGAGCGGCCATGCCGCCCATAGGGCGCCACCACGAACAGGAGCTGCACGAAGACGACTGCGCTCAGCGCAATCACGCCCCAGCACAGCAAACGATGTATGGCTGGCTCGGTCACCGCCGCGCACCCTAGCAGAGGCCGGGCAAAACAGGCGGGCCGCAACCCAGGAGAGCAGAGGCCTACTCGCCCGCGCCCAGGTGTGACAAGAATCTCAACATGACGAGACGAGTGCTGCTCCGGTTGCTGCTGACCTGCTTCTGCGTGATCAGCGGATGCAACCGTGGAGACGGTAGTGGGGGAGCCCAGGCCGACGCCGCCGCTAGCGGCACAGCCTCATCCGAGCTGAGCGCCGCGAAGCTGACGACGATCTCAATCCTCACCGGCAGCAGGTCGGGCAACTACTACAAGGCGGCCACCGAGCTGAGCGAGGCGCTCGGCTCGGGGTTCGTGCTCGACATCCAGGAGAGCGCCGGCTCGTTCGACAACATCACCAAGCTCGGCTTAGGGGAGGTCGATCTCGCCATCGCACAGTTTGACACGGTGAAGGTGTTTCTCAAGCTCGAAGACAAGCACCGGCGGATGGCCGAAGCCTGCGCCGTGATCGCCCCGCTCGCCTACGAGCACGTACACATCCTGGTGCGCAAGGACGGGGGCATCAACGACCCAAAGGACCTGGCCGGTAAGAAGCTGAGCGTCGGGCCAAAACACTCGGGGTCTTGGATCAGCGCCTGGTCACTGATGTTCCACCTCAACAAGGTGAACATCGAAACGGCCAAAGGTGTTGAGAAGCTGTCCTATCAAGACTCGATCGCCAAGCTCGAAAGCGGCCAGCTCGACGGGATGTTCGTCACCACCGCCCTTGGCATGCCCTTCCTGAAGGATCTACCGACCGCCTTAGGCCAGAAGGTCCGACTGCTGTCCTTGAGCAAGGGTTTCGCGGTCCCACCAGGCGCCGCGGGAACCTACACCATCAAACCGATCCCTGGAGGCACCTACCGCTGGCAACCGACCGAGGCCCTAGCATTCGCGACGCCGTCTTACTTGCTCGCCAACCGCAAGATGAGCAAGCCGCAGGCGCGCCGAATCGCCGAAGCGCTCTACGGACAGGCTGAGCAGCTCGGGAAGAAGAGCCTCTTGTGGACGAGCTTGAGCCGTGAGCGGGTCGCCCGGGACATCTTCAAGCGAGTGCCTTACCACGTCGGGGTCAAGGCGCAGCTCGGGCTCTAGCCCAGGCCTCGTCTAGCACCTACTGACACGTCCCGTTCGAGCAGGGGTGCCCAGGGGCGCAGTCGGCCTGGGCGTCCAGGCAGCTGGTCTTGCAGGCCGGCTCGGCGCCGCTCGAATCACAGGCGTAGGGGGTGCAGTCCTCGGCCGTCCCCTGATCGGTACACTCACCAGAGAGACACACATCGGGCTCCGAAATGGTGGTTCCGTTCTCGCATTTGGCCGGGTTGCAGACCTCGTTGTCCGGCAGCTCTTGCGGCAGCCCGGGCTGTCCGTTGTCACAGGTTCCGACGGTGCACGGGTCGCTGGTGTCGGGCACGTCCGCGTCGTCGGCTATGTTGCTATTTCCACCGTTGCCATCACACACGGACAGT
>JAUVCD010001113.1 GCA_030590865.1 Myxococcales bacterium
GGCGCGGCAGGGGGTTCGACCTCGGCGCTCGCAGGCGGCGCCGCTTCACTGGGCTCGGGCGGCGCCACGTCACTGGGCTTGGGGGGCGGTGGCGGTCTGCGGACCGGAGGGGTCAGCATCGGCGCAGGCGGACGGCTCGGCTTCTTACTCGTAGCCGCGCTGGACTGAGGCTTGTTGCTGCCCTTGTCAGATCCTGGCTTGCTGGTCTGGTACCAGACGAAGGCCACCGCCGCGATAGCCAGGGCAGCGAAGATCATGACGGTGCGATTGTCTTGCTTGGTCCGTCCTTTGCGCTTGCGACGCCAAGGCGCCAGCGAGCGCTTGACCTCGATAGGGCTACCGTCGTCCCCATCGTCCTCGTCCTCCAGCTCATCGTCCGCCTGGACGGCTCCTCGCTGGCTCGACCGGTCCTGGTCTTGTTGGCGACGCCGTTGCCGGGCTCGAGAGCGAGCATCGGCCGGCTCGTCCTCGAGATCGTCGTCCTCGGCTTCGTCACCAGGCTGCGACGCAGGGGTGCTCTCGTTGTAGCTGACCTGCGCCCGACGGCGGCGGCGCGCCTTCGCTTGGGCGCGTTTTCTCTGCTTGCGACTCTTCTTTGCCACAGATCTTCAGACACTAGTACACGATCGCCGGCCTTGACCATGGCTAGCTCGCCAAGGGTGGTCGAGGGGGCGCAGGGCGGTGGTAGAACGGTGGCGTGAACGATGGCCCGGCGGACCAGGCGCGCCACTCATGGCCTGACCGCGTTGCCGTGGCAGCGCTGGGCACCGCGATCGCGGTGCTCTTGGCGCTAATCGCCACCTTTGACTACGGCCGGGACCAGGGGATCTACGCGGTGGTCGGCCGCACGATCCTGGACGGCGGCATGCCCTACCGGGACGCCTGGGACTTCAAGCCGCCGGGCATCTACGTCGTCTACGCCGCCGCTCGAGCTCTGTCGGGGGGGGCTCAATGGGGCATTCGGGCGCTGGAGTTGGGCGGCGTGGCCGCCATGGTGTGGATGTTCTGCAAGCTGGCTCATCGCTGGTGGAGCCAGTGGCGAATCGGACTTGGGGCCGGCTTTCTTGCCGCGCTAGTTCATGCCCAGCTCGATTTCTGGCACACCGCCCAGCCCGAAACCTTCGGTGGCATGCTGTCGGTGGCGGGTCTGTGGGCAGCCACCGACCGGCGGGCCACGCGGCACCGTTGGCCCTATCTAGTCTGCGGCGTGCTGTTCGGCTGTGCCGGATTGCTCAAGCCGCCGTTGGCCGGTGGCGGTGCGGTGGTCGCAGTGTGGGCCGGGTGGCAGGCGATGCAAAGCCAGCCCGCACCAGGCCGCCGACCCAACCGCTGGCGACAGCTGAGCCGCCCAGCAGGTTGGGTGTTGCTCGGCGGCGCCCTCCCCTTCGCCTTGTGCCTGTTGTGGTTCTGGGCGCGAGGAGCCCTCCCGGCGCTCCAGGAGACCTTGCTGGGCTTCACCCCTCATTACACGGCCCTCGGGTGGCAAGAGCATCAATTGCTCGAGCTGGTGGGCAAGGCGCTGCTGGAGTGGCTGCTCGGCTACTGCAGCCTGATCACCGCTGGCCTGCTGCTCACCCTGGTGCTGTGGCGCCGGCTCCAGTCCC
>JAUVCD010000173.1 GCA_030590865.1 Myxococcales bacterium
GCTGTCCGCCTGCTATGTCGCATACTCGCTGGGAGCCAACGACGTAGGCAACGCCATTGGGCCCATCGCCAACCTAGAGGTGATCGACGTCAGCCTGCTGGCGGTGATGGGCGGCGTGGCCCTAGCGGTCGGGGCCATCACCTTTGGCCGCCGAGTAGCCGACACGGTGGGGCGCAGCATCACGCCGCTCGATCTGCCTGGAGCTTTCGCGGCCCAAATCGCGGCGGCCTTCGGGGTGCACATCTTCTCGATGTTCGGCATTCCCGTCTCCACGTCCCAGTCCATCGTGGGTGCGGTCATTGGTGTCGGCCTGGTCCGAGGGATGCGCGCGGTCTCGAAGAAGAAGCTCGGCGTCATCGTGGCAGGATGGGTGCTGACGCCTACAGCAGCCGGGACGGTGGCCTTCTTGCTCTACAGCACCACCCGCATGGTGCTTGGCCGCTGATCACGTCTCCTTCTTGATCAGCTTGCGCAGCGCAGCCACCGCCACCTCGACGGCCCGCGGCTCCGCCCCGGCGGCCGCCTCGACGTGGACGGTCTCGCGGCGTGCTCGGTTGACCACCACCGCCTTGACCACCCCCGCCCGGGCGCCGGTCACCGCTGCAAAGGTCAGTAGCGTGGCCGATTCCATGTCATAGCCGAGCACCCCGAGCTGCCGCCACTCGACCAAGCTGCCTCGCAAGGCACTGACGACATGCTGGCCATCGTGATCGTAGCGTTCCTGGCCCGGATAGAACGTGTCCGTAGAGGCGCAGACCCCGCAATGGGCCTTGTGCCCCAGATCCTCAGCAGCGCGGCGCAAGCGAGCAAACACTTGGTGGTCAGCCAGCGCGGGGTAGGCGACTGGCGCGTAGTGGATCGAGGCCCCATCGAGCCGTACCGCCCCAGTAGCCACGACCAGATCGCCCACCTCGACGTCCGGCTGGATCGCTCCCATCGCCCCCACGCCGATCATGGTGTGCACGCCCAGATTGCTGAGCTCGTGAGCCACGACGGAAACTGAGGGCCCCCCAATGCCGCTCGACACCACCAACACCGGCGCACCAGCGAGGGAACCAAGCTGGGAGACGAAACCGCGCTCGGTGGCCACCACGCCGTAGTCTTCGTCGAGCAGCTTGGCCGCTTCGGCCACATGGATCGGGTCAACGGGCAGCAACGCATAGACCGCCCCGCGGGCTGCCTTCTCCGACAGACCGAGATGATAGGCTTCGGGCATCGGCCCACCTCCTTCGAAAGAGGCGTCATTCTAGCAGTGTGGAGCGGTCGAAGGTCCTCATCCGCTAAAAAAACGCCGCCACGATAGCTGGCAGCACGGCGGAGCTACAACCCGGCAGGCTCCCCAACTGCACTCACACGGTGAAACGCAGGTTGATGATGTCACCGTCCGGGTCATCGAGCTGGTGATGAGCCTAGCCTGGCTCCGCGAACCCCTGCTAGCATCTGCGTGAGGGTACGATGAGCGAGCGCGATATCCGAGACAAGCTCCGTAAGATCTGTTCCGAACTCGATCAATTCGCTGGCCGAACCGGTCCGGTGGGTCGAGCCACGGCGGTACTGGCGCCACTTGTGGTGGGCGCCGGCATGGCGCTCGTGGCGTGCGATGGCGACGTCGAGTCCAAAGAGGGCGATGGCGGCAGCGGTGCCGCAACCACCACGACCACCACCGCCATGGGAGGCTCCTCCTCCCTGTACGGCATCGGCGGCGGTCAAGCCGGCGGTTGGGGAGGCTCCCAATCGGACTACGGCGTCGGTGGCGGGCAACCTCCCCCCTACGGTGTCGGCGGCTGGGGTGGGTCCCAGTCGGACTACGGCGTCGGCGGCGGCGGCGGTGCAGGAGGGGGCTGAGTCCCAACACCCTGGAGGCGGATCCGGCGCCCCGCAAGGGCCGCACGCACCCTGACGACTGACCGTGATCGAGCTCCTCGAGCGCATCGGCTATTGGCCCTGCTACTGCGTGTGGGAGCTGACGCTCGCCTGCAACCTCAAGTGCCTCCATTGCGGCTCCTATGCCGGCGCCAGACGAGAGAGTGAGCTCACGCTCGAGGAGCTCTACCGTGTGGCGGATGCCTTGGCCGAGCTTCGCTGCGAGCGTGTCACGCTCAGTGGCGGCGAGCCAACGCTGCATCCCGACTGGCACCTGATTGGACGCCGACTCACCGATCGGGGCATCGGTGTGAACATCATCTCCAACGGGTGGGACTGGGACGACGAGCAGTTTGCCCGCGCCCGCCACGGGGGGCTCACCAACCTTGGGTTTTCGCTTGATGGTCTGGAGCCCGCGCACGACCACGTGCGTCGCAAGGGATCCTTCGCGCGCACGATGGGCGCCATCGATCGGGCGGTGGCCGAGGGATGGCGCGTCGCGGTGGTCAGCTGCATCAACACGCTCAACCTGCACAGCTTGCCCGAGATGGGGCAGATGCTCCGAGACCATGGCGTGGTGCATTGGCAACTGCAGCTTGGGTTGCCCTCCGGTCACCTCGCCGACAACCGCGAGCTGGTGATCGATCCGGAGGAGCTCCTGTGGATCGTGCCGCTCCTCGCGGAGATGGGAGAACAGGGAGGGGACGATTTCGAGGTCGTGGGCTCCCACAACATCGGCTACTACGGCAAGTGGGAGCAGGCGCTGCGCGGGGCCGACGGCACGCCCATCGACTTCTGGGTTGGATGCCGTGCAGGCATCCACGTGATCGGCATCGAGAGCAACGGCAACGTCAAAGGATGCTTGTCGTTGCCCTCCGCCATGCACGGAGAGGACCGGTTCGTCGAGGGGTGCGTTGGGGAGCGGCCACTGCAGGAAATCTGGCGAGATGCAGAGGCGTTTGACCGCAATCGCTCGTTCGACGAGCGTCTGCTCGCGAGCTTTTGCGGCGTTTGTCGCTACCGCGACATATGCCGCGGAGGTTGCTCCTGGGCGGCCTACAGCTACGCGACCGACCGCTACGACAACCCCTACTGTTTCTACCGCCAGGCGGTACGGCTCGGCCGGCTCGATTTGCTCGACGGCGACGAGCCGAGCGCCGAGGAGCTGGAGGTCGCTCGGCGTATCGCCCGGTGACCTGCATGGTCCGCAGGCGTCATTCCTCGCCTTCATCCGAGCTGCGCTTGGTGCCGCTCTGCTGCTCCGCCCGGGCGTCATCGAGTAGCTGGGCCAGCAGCTCACCTTCGAGCTCGTCGGCGGCGAGCAGCTTTTCAGCGATGTGATCGAGGCTGCCGCGGTTGGCACTGAGCAACTCCCGCGCCTCGGAGAGCCCCTCCTCGACGATGCGGCGCAGCTCGGCGTCGATCGTGTCGGCCAGCTCGGAGCCCACGTTCTGTCGGCTGTCGTCCACGCCGAGGAAGTTGGGCCCTCGCGAGGTGTCGATGGCGACCGGCCCGACCGCCTCGCTCATGCCGTATTCGACCACCATGGCGCGAGCGATGTCAGTGGCCCGCTGCAAGTCATTTTGAGCACCGGTTGACGGCTCGCCGAAGACGATCTCCTCAGCCGCGCGACCACCGAGCAGGCCGATGATCTTGCCGCGGATCGCCGCTTCGGTGAGCAGCTGTTTCTCCTCTTCCGAGTGCTGCATCGTGAAGCCGAGGGCCCCGATCCCCCGTGGGATGATGGAGATCTTGTGAACCGTCTCATCGCTGCCGCTCAGCACCGCAGCCAGCGCATGGCCCACCTCGTGATAGGCCACCCGTTTGCGGTCCGCTGGCGACACCAGTTTGTTGCGCTCCTGCAAACCTGCCACGACGCGCTCGATGGCATCCGCCATGGCCTTCATCGTGACCACCTCCTGGTCGCGGCGCACGCTGAGTAGAGCCGCCTCGTTGACCAGATTGGCCAGATCAGCCCCGGTGAAACCCGGGGTGCGCATCGCCACCGCAGCCAGATCGATGTCCGGATCCATGACCACGGTCCGGGTGTGGATCTTCAGAATCGCCTCGCGGCCCTCACGGCCCGGTCGATCGACCACGATGTGCCGATCGAAGCGCCCCGCCCGCAGCAGGGCCGCGTCGAGCACCTCGGGACGGTTGGTCGCTGCCATGATGATGATGGTGCTGTCCGAGTCGAAACCGTCCATCTCGACCAACAGCTGGTTGAGCGTTTGCTCGCGCTCATCACTGCCCCCGAAGCTCGCCGCCCCGCTGCGCGAACGCCCCAGGGCGTCGAGCTCGTCGATGAAGATGATGCACGGTGCCTGGCGACGGGCCTGGACGAACAGATCCCTCACCCGAGCAGCCCCCACGCCAGCGAGCATCTCGACGAACTCGGAGCCGTTGATCAAGATGAAGGGCACCCCTGCCTCACCGGCAACGGCCCTGGCGAGCAGTGTCTTACCGGTACCTGGCGGGCCCACCAGCAACACTCCCTTGGGGATCTTGGCGCCGATGCGCTGGTACCGCTCAGGTTGGTTGAGGAAGGTGACGACCTCGTGCAACTCCTCCTTGGCGGCATCCACACCGGCCACGTCATCAAAAGTGGTCGTGACCTCGCCCCCGGTCAGGAGCTGGCCGCGATTGCGCGCAAAGGCACCCAGGCTCGCCATCGAGCCCTTCGCCTTGAACCGGCGGAGGAACCACATCAGCAGCGCCGCTAGCGCCACATAGATAAGAATTTTTGGCAAGATCAGCACCGATCATAGTAGCAACGCCGCTGCGAGCAACGTCCGTTGAGCGAGCCATGGGGTCGCGAATGCGGCTGCGGCGCAGCCAGGCTCGCAGTATAAGCAGCCTGTGCTGGGGTGCATCGAGGCGCAAGATTGATGAGCAAACGCATCGGTAGGGCCGCACAAATGTGCGTCTTGGTCGGGACGGTCACGGCGACAGGAGCTGCCCAGGGACAGCCGGTAGAGCCAGTCGAGGCGCGATCCGTTACAGCAGAGGCAGCTGGGCAGGCCCCCGTGCCGGCCAGTCAGCCACCGGTAGGCAGCGCCGCGGATCCCGCCGCACCTGGCCCCTCGGAGGCAGAAGCTGGCACCGATCAACCGCCTATCGGCAACGATGAGCAGCGCAGCCTGCCGGATTATGACGGCCGGGGCGACGAGCCTGTAAGCGCCGGCGACGTGCTCATCTGGATCCCTCGAGGGATCTTCTACCCCGTCTACCTGGTGAGCGAATACGTGATTCGCTGGCCGCTGGGCAAGCTGACCAGTGCGCTGGACGAGCACGACGTCCCGGGGATCCTGTCCGACTTCTTCACCTTCGGCCCCGGCGACAGCTCGGGTCTGGTGCCGAGCGCCTTGATCGACTTCGGCTTCCGTCCCAGCATTGGCCTCTATTTCTTCAGCGACGACGTATTGTGGAAAGGCAACGGCGTCCGCTCCCACCTCGCCTTCGGTGGGCCCGATTGGTACCGCGGCACCTTGACCCTGCGGCACCGGATCCAAGAAGAGAGCGCCAGCAACCACGCCCAACACCTGCAGCTCCGCGCAGTCTTCAGCCACCGCCCTGATTGGCAGTTCTGGGGGCTCGGTCCCATGTCCGACGATGACGAACGGTCGGGCTACGCAGCTCAGCGGATCGACGCTACCGCCACCTTCGCTGGCGGGGTGTGGCGCAGCAGCTGGCTCGAAGCCTACGCTGGGGTGCGGGACGTGCAGTTCAAGGACCAGGCCTGCTGTGACGAAATGCCGCTCAGCGATGGCGTCCGGGCCGGCTATTACGATTTCCCGCCACTCTATCTCGACGGCTATCTGATCGGCCGAGTAGGCCTCAACAGCGCCCTGGACACCCGCAAGCGGCGCAACGCCTTCAACGGCGACGGCTCGGATCACGTGTCGCCGTCCGGCTCAGGCATCAAGTTGGCGGCCCGCGGCGAGCTGGCGGGCGGCTTGCGAGAGTCGCCCGCAGCCGTAGCGCCTGGCGTTCCTTACGGCACCACCCAGCTGCGCTACCTGAGCTACGGCGCTAGCCTCGGCGGCTATCTCGATCTGTACGAGCAGCGCACCCTTGGCCTGCAGGTCATGGTCGATTTCGTCGACCCCTTTGCCGACGAAGGTGAGATTCCGTTCACTGAGCTGGCCTCGCTAGGGGGCAGCCGCCCAATGCGCGGCACCCTCAAGTACCGCCTGCTCGATCGCAGCTCGGCGGTGGCCCAGCTGGAATACCGTTGGCCGATCTGGGTCTCCCTCGACGGGACGGCCCACTACGCCGTCGGAAACGTCTTCGACGAGCACCTCGGCAACTTCGATCCGGCCCTGTTGCGCCAGTCCTTCGGCGGCGGCTTCAGGGCCACTGGCGCACGGGACCACAGCTTCGAATTTCTCGTCGCTGCGGGGACCGAAACCTTCGACCAAGGCTCCAACGTCGACTCGATCCGCTTCGTGTTCGGCGCCACGTCGGGCTTCTGAGGGCACAGGGAGGCGTCATGAAACGAACTATCGCTACTCTGCTCACTCTCGCACCGCTAACCATCGCCCTGCTGCTGTCGACCCTACTGCTAGGTGGCTGCGGCGGCGGGCTCCGGCCCTTCCCGCTGAAGGCCCCCATCTGGGGCGATATGGACAAGCGCCCCTTCACCCAGGAGCCTGAGGAGTACTTCTCCTCCTTCCTGTGGGACGGCGCCGACCAGATGGCCTTTCGCCCCTTCGCGAAGTTCTGGAAGGTCGACCCAGGCAAGGAGGCAGTCAACGTCAACGCGCTGGACGAGGTCCCCGATTCGGCCTGGTTCGTCAATCGCATCGGCCGCCATGGGATGACCCTCGAGCAAGCGCGTCGCGGCCCCTGCGAGGGACCAGCCCTCGATCCCAAAGGGCCCTGGGTCGTAACCGGCGCCAAGCCGAACGGTGCCAACCCGGGCTTCCCGGTCAAGGGGCCGGACGGGCGGCGCTACATGGTGAAGTTCGATGGTGTCGTCCAAGGTCCGCGGGCCACCGCGGCGGACGTCATCGTCTCGAAGATCTACTACGCGGCGGGCTTGTCGACGCCTTGCAACGAGGTGATCTTCTTCGACCGCAAGATCTTGCAGATCGATCCCGAGGCGGAGAGCGAGAACGAGGCTGGCGACAAGGTGCCGATGTCGCAAAAGGACCTCGACACCATCTTCAGCAAGGCCATCCGGTTGCCCGACGGCCGCTACCGCGCCAGCACCAGCTTGTATCTGACGGGCAAGCCCATCGGCCCTTTCAGATACGAGAGCACCCGAGAGGACGATCCCAACGACGTCATCGCTCACGAGGACCGCCGCGATCTGCGGGGCACCTACGTGCTGGCGGCCTGGACCAATCACTTCGACTCGCGGGAGCAGAACACCCTCGACATGTTCGTCGAGGTCCCCGGGAAAGGTGGCTATGTCCAGCACAGCATCCTCGATTTCGGCGACTGCCTCGGCAGCATCTGGGAGCCCCCGATGCTCGGGCGGCGAGTGGGCCACTCCCACTATCTGGCCGCGGATCACGTCTTCGTCGACCTGATCACCTTCGGGATCATCGACCGGCCTTGGGATCGGAACCGCTTCGGCAAGACCAAGGCAGTCTTGGGCTACTACCAGATCGACAACTTCGTCCCCGACCAGTACCGGCCCGGCTACCCGAATCCAGCCATGCTGCGGATGACCGAGCGGGATGGGGCTTGGATGGCCCGCATCGTCGCGCGGATAACACCACTCCACGTCCAAGCGATGATCCAGGCGGGCAAGCTCCAGGACGAAGCGCTCGAGGACGAGCTCACTGAGGTGCTCCTCGGCCGGCGGCAAAAGGTGCTGGCCCGCTGGCTCAGCCGGGTGTCGGCGCTCACCGATCCGCGCTTGGTGGTGACCGCCCACGGCGCTGGCCTCTGTATGGAGGACCTCGCCGTCACCAGTGGCGTCTCGCCGCTAGCCTTGCGCAGCTACCAGGCCCGGGCTTGGCTGGGCGAGCGCCTGACCCCCCAGCCGCTCACTTTGGCTCAGCGGTCGCCGTCGGTTTGCGTCCCCTTGCCGGCGATCGACCAAGGCACCGCCGCCTCGCCCGACCATCCCCGCTACCTCATCATCGACCTCTACGCCTACGCGGGCAGCCAGTCTCGCAACCCAGCCCGGGTGCACCTCTATCACCTAGGCGGCACCGACTACCGCATCGTGGGCCTCGAACGACCTGACCACGACGCTCCCCCGGGCTGACGGGCTCAGCCCTTGGCGGGCTCGGGGTCGTCGTCAGGCAGCTCGCCGCTGTCGCGCATCTTCTTGAGCACCTTCTGCTCGTTGAGGATCCGGGCCGCGAGCACCAACCACACCATCACCAGCACGGCGTTGGTGGCAGCGAATATCCGAATGTCCGAGATGCTGAGCACGCTCGCCATCGTGAACACCAAGAGCGCCGAGCCGACGTCGCCCATACGAACGAAGAACGTGTCGACGGCCTGCTTGGCCTGGTACTTCATGGACCGGGTGGTCGGCAGCCACAGCATCTGGCGCACCGTGTTGTTGACTGAGTAGTCCGTCGAGTTCTCGGCAATTTTCGACGGCCGCAGCACGCTGAGCAACGGGAAAATCAACACAGCCACGGCACCGAAGAGGGCGATGACGGGCAGCACGAAGAAGGTCAGCTTGAGGCCACCCCACTTGACCAATCGAGACACGGCAAAGCTCTGCAGAACCACGCCTGCAATGTTGACGTAGAAGTAGAAGTCCCCGTACCAGCTGGTGAACATGCCGCTGATGAAGGCCTTCTTGACGGTCTCGTTGGGAAACTCACACTGCCCCACGGCGTCGAAGACGAAGCCTTTGACCAGCTTCCCGACCATGTACTCGCCGTTGGTATTCACTAGGGTGAAGAGCAGCGAGAAGGCGGCCAGCAGGGTGAGATAACGGTACTTGTAGACCATGGCGAAGGCCCCGTCCTTCTGCGCCTTGACCTGCTCGCCATCCCCACTCTTCTCTGCCGCCTTCGCCCCAGCGATGGCCTTCTCGAGCGCCACACTGTCCCCCGTCGCACCGGCGTCCTCCTGCGTCCCCTTGGTCGCGACCGACTTGGCGCGCGTCTCGCGAGCGTGCACGACCTGGGAGAGCAACGCACAGAGGGACAACAGCACTGCCGACAAGATGAGCAGTTGGGTCGTGGTGAGATAGCCGACCTGTTTGGTGACGGCGTTGCAGCCCCCTTCGAGCGACGCCGCAGGCCGGATCGGGAGCCACTTGGCCAGCGCTCCGCCAACCGCCGCGCCGGCCGAGGCTCCGATGCCGACCAGGGCGAATAGCCGCTTGCCTTGCTCCTCGTTGTAGATGTCGTTGGCGAAGGCCCAAAATTGGGCCACGACCATCATGTTGAAGATGCCGACCCACAGGTAGAACGCCAGAGGCAGCCACGCCTCACTGCCAGGAAGACGGATGGCCAAAGCGAAAACCAGGATGTGGGAGACGAAAAAAAGCGTCGCCCCGACCACCAGGCGATTGCGGGGCAGCTTCTTTGCAAAGGCCACATAGGCAGGCACCGCAAACAGGAGGGCGACGGCGATGGCCCCACCCATATAGGACTTGTATTCCGGGCCGTTCGGCATCGCGATGATCAGCGCATCGCGAACCGGTTTGATGATGTAGTACGACGTCAGCAGCAGAAAGACGTTCAGCGTGAGCAGCAGCGCAGAGCTGCCCTCGCCCATCTTCACATCAGTGAAGACGCCCAGCAGCCGCTCGATCGCAGAGCGGCCGTCGTCAGAGCGGCCGTTGCCAGATTCCGTCGCAGCCTCGCTCATTCAATCCCCCGAGACGGTAGGCGCACCCGTCAGAACGCAGCAAGCCGGATGGCGCCAATGGGTCGGCGCTACTCGTTACAGGAGAAGGCGGGCGGGCAGGCGGTGTCGATCACGGAACAGAGATCGCCACAATCCTCGTGGCACACGACACAGGCGTCGAAGTCCGCATCAGACATGCAGTTCTTGGCGTCTGCCTGTTTGATCCCGTCGCAGGCCGCCACGGCCTCGTCGTTATCGTAGCCGTCACCGCAGCCGCCTAGCGCCAGGCCAGCCAGCATCCCTAGAACCAACATCCTCGAAACAGCAGTCGCCATCAGCATCCGCATCATTCTGTTGCTCCCCGCCGCCCAGGCGCCCCGCGCGTCATGGTGCGGCGCGGTGGCCATGGCATGGTCGAGGCTAGGCGACAAGCGAGGGGCCGAGCACAGTCGCGGGCGAATGGTCGCTCGCGGCGCCACGGCATCAGAAGCGCCAAGTCAGGGTGGTAATGGTCGGCGAGAGCGGTCCTGGGGATCGATGAGTGAGGCCAGTGAGGGCAGCTTCATCACTGCTGGTGGCGTCAAGCTCGTCTGAGCCTCCCCAGATGGCCGCCGGTAGGGCCGCGCCTACCAAGATGGTGGTGACAGGCACGCTCCAAGCGACGCCATCAACGTCGTTCGCCATGCCGCATCCGGTGGCCAAATCGAAGATGAAATAGATGGCCGAGAGCCCCGCCGTGACACCCATGCCAGCACCGACCCCAAGACCGAAGGAGTAGTCCCGAGTGTCATCGACACTGGCGATCACACCGGAAGAGATGAGCGCACCGGCGGCCCCAGCCACGACGCCGAGCCCAGCGGTGAGCCCCACGGTAAGCCCGCCCGACTCGCCACAGGCCCCCTCGGCGCCCGCATCGGACAGACCGCTGCTCAGGGCGAGCGCCACACCCCCTGCAGTCAGCCAGTGGCCCGACCGTTTCATCGACGCTGGTTCATCAATAGGATGCGCCCAGACGCTCGCACGGTGAACGAGCGCCCCGCAATCCCTGGGAGGTCAGCCTTCTGCGGGCTTCTCTTCTGCTGCCGGCGCCTCGGCCGGAGCATTGGCCGCGGCGATCTCCGCCTCGATCTTCTCGACCTCGCCCTTGGCCACCTCGAGATCGATCTCTTTCTTCGCCAGCTCGGCCTTCTTCAGGTTGGCTTCCTTGTTGGCCGTGAGCGCCTCTTCGGCAGACGCTGCCTGAGCCTCGGTAGCCGAAGTGACGGCGTTGACGGCGTTCTCTTTGATACCCTCGGCCACCGCCTTGTCGGCTTCCGCCTTGGCCACTTCGGCCTTGGCTTTGGCGACGGCTATGACGGCATTGGCTTGCCCCTCTTCGGCAGTCGTCAACGCCGCACGGGCGGCGGCTTTCTTCGCTTCCGCTGCCTCGACGTTACCGTTGGCGTGCTCGGCCTTCTTTGCCCCTGCGTTGGCTTCGATCTCGGCCTCGTCGCGCATGGCCTGGCTCTCGCTCGCGGCCTTCTTGGCGTTGATCAGTGCTTCCTGGTCGGCCATTGACTTGTCTCCCTGCTTGCTTGCTTGCTGCCGCTCTTGGGCGGCGGGAGCGGCATCCTAGCTCGAATTGCTCATCGACACGACCGTCGCCGCGGCCCATCAGGGGGAAAGGGAGGCTCGGGGGGTGTAAGGCGCCCGCTTCAGCTCCGTTGGGACCTTCCTGAGGCCACGGTGTCGCAGGAACCAGTAAGCACCCTCAGAACCCCGCCAAAACGGAGGAGCGACATGAAAACCACGGTACTCGGCGCATTGGCCATGGGGCTACTCGCGGCCTGCAGCAGCAGCGCCCCGACACCCACGACTCCCACCGGCGGCAGCGACCAAAGCTCCGCCACCCAGACCATCGCCAGCGACGGCGCCAGCGAGCCGGGGGGCATCGCCGGCCAGCCACCAGGGGACGACGGCCCCTGGGGCATCGTCGGCGATCCCAATTACCCACGAGTGGTCGACAAGGTCGTCGGCATGACCTCCGATCAGGGGCTTCATCGCTCCGTCCAGGCCCGCGGTCTGTCGCTGGTCAACGTCATGTGGGAAGACACCGGCCGCTCGGTCGGCTCGGCCCTGGGCCCCAACATCACCGATCTGACCTTGCAGGTCCGGTACCGTCAGGGAAGCGACCGTCAGGAAACCACGGCGCTGATGCCGGTCATTCGCTTTCCCAACTTCAGCGACCGCACGGGCGACGTGCCGGCAGACCGATTCTTCGTCCGGGTCGGCAATGAGCGTGACAAGAACCGCCTTCGCACCGTGCCGTTGACCGACGTCTTGAGAAACCTGCGCGGTTACGCGTCGCGGCCCTGGTCGATCGAAGGGTCGGGCAATCTGTTGGCGGCGCGAGACACTCACTTCTTGGTCAGCGCCCAGGCCGTGTTTCTGCCCATCCCCAAGACCGGCAAGGCCGAGTTCAACCCGGTGGTGTTCAACTACCAGTCCGCGCCAGGCTCGCCCGCGGTGCTCAGCATCCTGGTGACCCGCCAGGGGACCAGCATGACGGTGGTGGAAAACCGACCTGAGGACAGCAACGTGTCCGGTTGGGGACAAGAGCTCTACTTCAACAATCAGAGCAAACGAGCAGCATTCACCGCCGAGCGGCTCAGCACGGTCAAGCAGCGCATCGCCGCTCAGGGCGGTCCCAAGACCGGTGACGATCGCAGCGCACTGCAGAAGGGCGCCGATGTTCTGTTCCTCATTCAGGTGCCGCTCAAGCACAAGAACCGAGGCTACCTCGGTGGGCTCGACATGGAAGACATGGCCGTGGCGGAAGCCGCCCCCAGCGCGTCGCCCATGGCGGCGGCCAAAGCGAGCCAACGGGGCGAAGGCAGTGATGTCGAGCGCGCCGTGCTCGGACACGGTCGCTCGCGCGGCCCCTTCAGCGAAGGCAACGGCCTGAAGCTGGAGCGAGACGCCCGCTTCCCCATCCGCATCACCGTGCAGTTCTACAAGGCGACCAGCAACGGCGTTGCGAGCGACGGGGATCTGGACGCCATCGCCCGATCCATCGGCGGGGTCTACGAGCACGCTGACGCGGTGGGTTCGCTGGTCATGCCGCCAGGGGACCGACTGCGTCCCACGGCCTGGAACAACATCCCGACCACCTGGTTCCCCTGGTAGCCACTGCCGCTGACCTACCCAAGCCTCGAGCGCACCGCCCGCGCTCGGGGCGTTTTTCGTTGGGAGCCGCAACAGGCCCAGCGAAATGATCCACTGCCACGAAAATGCACTGCTTTTTTGGGCTTTTTCGGGAACCCGAAGCCTGTCTCCGCGGTCCTTCTGACTGGAGCCTGATGCCCATAGGCCGCCGCTACCGGCAGGCCGATGGGTTGCTCAACCAAACCAACCAGGAGGTCAGAATGGGCGGCGTCGACGTAGGAACCGGAGGAGGCAAGCGAGCACTCAACAAGGAGATCAACATGATCCCCTTCATCGATTTCTTGCTCGTGACGGTGGCCTTTCTGCTGATCACCGCGGTGTGGATCAACTTCTCGCGAATGGAGGTCGACGCCCGTCAGCCCGGCGCGACCACTGGACCCGTCAATCCAGGTGAAGTGTCCAAGGACCTTCACATCCACGCCAGAGAAGCTGATTTCGCACTCACCTGGAAGCAAGGCTCGACCATCATCAGCGAGACCCGGGTACCACGACCCGAGATGAGCCCAGGGGAGCAGCCCCAGTACCAGGATCTGGCTGACAAGATCGCCGAGGAATGGACGCGTCACGGCGGCCACCAAGATCCCAGCGACCGCCATCGGGATCGCTGTGTGCTTCACACGGACAACGCGATGCCCTTCGGCGAGGTCGTTGCAGTGATGGATGCCATCTACGAGGCGAAGCGCGATAGCCGGTTGGACGACGGCAAGCTCCAGAAGGTGCCGGCCTTCGTGATGGCCTTCGCATCCCGCTGAGACGAACCTCGTCGCAACGGACCCAGCGGCAACGGACCCAACATCAGCGCTTGGCGCTGAAGCTGTCCTCGCGATGGGCGAAGAGCACGTTGAAGGTCGTCAGGCTGCCGTAGCAGGCCGTGATGTAGGACTGGAGCTGGATCTTCTCTTCGGCGCCCAGCCCCTTGTGGGCGTTGACTTTGGCCTCCAGCACCCGAAGCTTGTCGCGAACCATCACGATCTTGTGGAAGAAGGCCTCGATGGGCACGCTCTTTTCCTGAGTGTCGGTAGCGCCAGGCTTGAGAACCAGCTCGCCCCCTTGCCAGCGCCCTCCGAGCTCGACGTCGGCGACACCGAGCTCGTCAGCCAGCACCTCGCGCAACACGCTTCGGAATTGGTCGATGTCCATGTCGATGTCGATCTCCTGGGGCAAGGGGCGCCGATGGACCACTGGCTCATCGAGCCGGCGGCGTGGTGCGGAGGGTCGGGCGGCGGGCTGACCGCGCCGGGGCTCGCCGGCGACCCGCGGACGAAGCGCTGGACCATGCGCCCCTTTGGGGCGGTAACGGGAGCAAGTGGCGGTGGCCTTCAGCGGAGGGGCAAACACCTCGAGGGCGCACTCGCCGACCCTCCCCAACTCAGGATCGTCCTGCACCCGGACAAACGCCCCACAGCTTCCGCAACGCTGGACATAGTCGTCGTCCACCAGCTCATCCTAGCCCGAAACGGCGGCGGGCTGTGCGCTCTAGGCATCACCGGCCGTTGCGCATAGGCTGTGGGTCACTGGTTAGGGTGAAGGAGGAGCGCAGGCACATGTCCATTCTGACGACGATCCAACGCAGATCCATGGTCGAGCTGTTGCACAAGACAATGGCTACAGTCACCACCGCAGCCGTCGTAGCCATGCTCGCGGCTCCTGTTGGCGCCCAACCCGCGCCAGGCGATCCGCCGCCGCCTCCTCCCCCGCCGCCGCCGACCGCAACCGCCGCGCCGCCGCCGCCTCCTCCGCCGACGGCAGCGCCCCCAGCGACGACACAACCCCCCCGGGCTACGCTCAGCCGCCAGCTTATGGGCCGCCACCAGGCTACGCACAGCCGCCAGGCTACGGGCCGCCACCAGGCTACGGGCCGC
>JAUVCD010000442.1 GCA_030590865.1 Myxococcales bacterium
AGGACGGCGAGCTTCTCATCCAAGGCAAGGCGCGCGACGCGTCCGACATCGCTCAGCTGGCGGAGCGCGCGCGGCGCTCGAAGATCTTCAATGCCATCACACTCCATCGAACCAGCGCGGCATCTGACGAAACCGCGGTCACGTTCGCGCTCAGCATGCGATGCACGGGTGCGCGGTACTGCGCGCCAGCCGACGTTCAGCGCATATGGCGGGCGGCGATCGAGTCGAGCCCAGAGGAAAGGCCCAAACCGCAGCCGCGATTCCCCAAGCCCAGCAGCCTACGCCTGATAGCGGTCATGGGGCACGGCTCCAAAGCGGGGCCGCCGTCGGTCATGCTCGTCGACGAGAGCGGACGCGGATGGATCATGCGAGAGCGCGACGTACGAGGTGGTGAAGAACTGGTCCACGTCAGCAGCGGTCACGCTGTGTTTCGGTCGGTCGCCAATGGCGGCGAGCACACGCTCCGACTCTCTAGCCAGCCATGACGAGACACTCGCCGCGGCGTGGCTGGTACGGTGCCGACGTCAGTGCGAAGCCTTGCCGCGGCCCAACAACCGCCCTGAGGTGGTCTGTCAACCAGCCGCCGCTCGTCCCGTTTGAAGCGTGGCAGCCTGGGCGCCATGAACGTGGCTGCCAACTGTCACCCCGGCAGCTGATGCGCAAACCGTTATGCGCACGGGCTGGGACTCTGCTCGCGCCCACTGCGACGTGGGCGGGCACCACGACCGCCTGCAAAGAAATGCGCGTGGGACGGCGCCTCACGGCGCGGCGGCGTTGGGGACAGAGCCTCCTCGGCTTCGCGCGGCTGCTAGGGGGTGGAACCGCCGCAGTTGGCTGCTGCATCAACGTCTGCGACGACTTCGAAGATCGTGCTGATCGATGCGTTCGTGAGGCCCAAACGGATGGCCAACGGGGCAATCATCTCGTCCACGGTCGACTGGCACCCACCGCTTTCATTTGCCGCCTCCGACACGGACTCGAACTCCATGGCGGCCAGCTCGGCCCAGTCCACCCAGTGCGCGGCTCGCTGTGGGGCTAGCAGCAGAGCCGGGAGGTTCTCCAGAAGGGTCATTTGAAGCGCAGGGTTCGACGCTGCGACGGCCAGGGTTGGCGGCGTGCAGACATCCTCGAAGGGCGCCATTAGGTCGCAGCAGGTCAGGCACACCGTGTCCCCCGCACAAGCCTGTTGGCAGGCCGCCTGCGCACTCGCATCAGGTGAGCAGTCGCCGCCAGAGACCGTCATGGTCGGGCACGCCGCCTGTTGCACGGCCGCGTTGATGGCCGCGGTTGCCAGCGAGCAGGCGTTGGAAAGCTCCTCGTCTGATGGTGGGTCGCTTAGCGTCGGCGCCGTCTGCCCCATGTCGACGACGATGGCCGCGCAGGACTGGGCAACGACCGTCCGATAGTCGCCAACGTCCGAGGTGAGTCCGTCCACGAGGCACTGAAGGCGGTTCGTGAGCGCGACGACGTTCGAGTCGCACTTCCCATCAGGCCCGGCATCGCCCTCACATCCCGATGCGGTAACTGCAACGCAACACACGGCGCTCAATGCCCATTCCCGATGCCAAGGCATGCCCAAGGGTAGCACGCGCAACCTGGCGAAACCGAGCCGGGCGCCACCAGGTGGCAGCGCCGACCCACCGTTGGCGAACCGGCAGAAAGGCGCCGCATAACCCGCGCCCGGAGCCGACCGGCCACGCCACGAGGTTAACCACGTCGTGCTACTCTCACCAAATCGCTGCCTCGGTCCGGCCCGGCAGCTCAGGCGCAAATCGTTATGCCGTGCGGGACGGGCTTTGGGAGCCACCATGGCCAGCTTGCCACCTGAACCATGGCCCACGTGGGTGATCGGTGGCGGTGCCGACGTTGCTGTTGCTTGCTGCACCGCCGATGCTGGTGCAGCTGTCGCCGTCTGAACCGTGATTGGGCCGTTGCGGTTCACCGTGAGGTCGCGGCGGTCACGGAAGGGTGTGGGGTACCGCTACTGAGACGTGGACGCAGCTATGAAGGTGGTGGCCGGGCCGGGCGGCGTCACACCAGCACCGCAACGTCGCCGCCGCCGTGCTGGCCCACGCCGCTGTTGCCGTCTGGCTCGTGCCAACCCCGGACGGAGGGGATTGACGGCACAAAAGCGCTATTGGTCGTTCAGCCGGAGTTTCCGTAACGTCACTGCCCAGCTGGAGGACGCAGGGATCCTGTTCGTCGAGGCAGGAGACTCGTCAGGTCCCGGGCAGTTCCCTGGATACGTGCCCGGGGGATGAGCCACCCCGCGTCTTGAGTCGCGCCCAGACGCTCGGAGCGCGTGCGGACGACATCGGAGGGTGGTCTTGACTACTTCTGGGTGCGCACCAGGAAGTCCACATTGCCCTCGGCGTCCCTGAGCTTCACTCGAACCATGCCCATGTCCTCCACTTTGCACGCTACGCTCTCGCCAACCTGGAGGACGGCGAAGCCCTTTCCGCAGTCGACCTTCGGCTTGGATCCGTCGGGTCGTGCGAACTCGTCTGCCATGTCGCTGGCGAGTTTGCCTAGCGGGGTCAAGTTACCGCGGAGTTTCCAGCTCGAGGTGTTCTGCGCACCTGTGATCTTCACGTCGATGACCCCGAGCTGCGGCTGCCCCGGCGCTGTGAGGTGACACTGGAACGCTCTCCCCACTTCACCCGATTGCACTCGATCACCACAAGACGCGTCGAGCCCGGCTCCGTCCTCGGCGAAGGCGTCTCGGATCCGCTTCTCGAGTGTCACTGCAAAGAGCAGCTGGTCCTTGGTATTCAGGTGTACGTCGCCCTTTTCGTCGGTCATTTCGACGTCGAGGGTGAACTCCATCCCGCTTCGGAGCTTCGCCACGCAGTTGAAATGCTTGCCCTTCACTATGACGACCTTGTCCGGACACTTCACGGACTCGAGCTTCGCGCCGACCTTGGGTCCTTCGAGCCACTGCCGCGCCGCGGCCTCGACCTTGTCCATGTTGAGGGCCCGCACGACCCGGACGTTCGAGTTGACGTCACAAGCGCAAACAGCGGTGGCTAGAGCCAGAGAAACCAGCAACCTCAGTGCATCCATATGCGCCATGGCGGTATTGTCGCATGGGGGACAGGCTGCACAAACGCGCTATTTGTTGTTCAGCCGGAGTCTCCGTAACGTCACTCACGCGGGAAACGCGGGGCTGACCGCTGCGGGACAGCTGCCCAGGCATCGCGCGTTTCGCTCCCTGGCCTGGCCGTCGCTGTTGCTGCCCCGTGACTGCAACAACGCAGCTGCCAACAGCCGTCCTGCAGGCGCCGTGCATAACAAGGCGCTACAGCCGACGGCGCTCCTTCGCCGCCGGCCTTTCCTCACCGTTCCGCGTGGTAGCATCCAACGAAGTGGGACGGCGCCGCAGCTGAGCGCCAAACCGTTAGGCAGACGAAGTGAGATCCATGGGTGATGCCAATGCCGACGACGTTCGACGCTCCGTGGCGGCGATGGCGGCGATGGCGGCGAGCCTTCTTGATCGAGCACGATCCGAACTGTGGTGGGCTGCTCGGCGTGCCGAAGCAGGAACACACCCGGCACGTGGCCAGTATTCGTGATCTGGTCCGACAATCACTGAGCGACGAGTGATCGCGTCCAGCGATCCATCCAGATGAGCGCCACGCTCGACGCTCCGGCGAACATGGCGCTGTGCGCGGCGGTGCAATGGGGGAGCCGGTCACCACATCAAACGTTGCAGGCTGGAGGCACCGCGCTTCGCTGGTAAATAGCGGAAGACGTGGCGTTGCTCGGACGGCAGGTGCGAACCGACTCCTCACCAAGGGCACACTGTCGCGCCCAACGACTTGACAAAAGATCAAGTGTGGCTAAACTTGATTTTAGATCAAGTGGAGTTCACGTGGCGATTGAAGACGCCGACACCAGCAAGCAGTTGCCTCAAGTCCAGGCGAGGAAGCTTCTTTCCTACGTTCTCGCCAACGGTGAGGTCGCCTTCAGTGCGCACGCTAGGCGCGAGATGGCGAAGGACAGTATGGCGGAGCAGGATGTCATCAACGTGCTCCGAGCTGGCCAGGTCCACGAGCCAGGCGAACTGGTTCACGAATCCTGGCGTTACCGCTGCCACACGAATCTGTTCTGCGTAGTGGTGGCGTTCGATAGCGTTGCCCTCGTTATCGTCGTGACCGGGTGGAGGAAGAAATGAAAAAGTGCGTAATGTGTGGTCACCGTGGCCTTCAACGGCGCACGGAGCAACTCGACTTTGGCAATGTGGCCGTCGTTGAAGGCGTCGTATACACCTGCCCAAAGTGCGACGAGCGGTACGAGGCGTTCAAGAAAGTCGAAGAGCTCAGCCGAACCGTAGCGCACCACATCGCGCGGCGCGTCGAGCGCCTCAACCAGGCAGAGATTCGCTTCTTGCGAAAGTACCTTGGCTACTCGAGCAAGAGCTTCGCGCAATTCCTCGACATGACTCCAGAGACGATTTCTCGATGGGAGAGCACTACCAGCCCGAAACAGATGAGGCTATCTACGGAGAAGCTCCTTCGATATATGGCGCTCAACGAGAGGCCGGTCTCAGACTACGGACTCGACAAGGCCGGCTCGAGCAGCAAGGCGTCCACACTGCCTCGTTTTAGGGAACGCAAGGGGATGTGGGTAGCTGCCTAGCAAGCCGATGCAGACGGACGACGCTTTGCGTCGCCGCTGATCGGCGAGCCGTTCGGCAGACGTGGCTCTGGAGTTGACTGGTGAAGCGTAGCGGTTGGAACCCAACTCGCAGGAATCGCAACCTGGGCACGGCGAGGTCAGGCCACGGGATGGCGAATCGCCTAGTCATCCCGGAGTCCTGGAACGACCCGCGCGTCTATTGGGAGAAGCTACGGGACCCAGTCACTGTCGAGCGCGACGGTTTCACGATTGTTGTGGAACCCTGCTCGCCCGGGTTCGTCCACGCGGCCACGGTCGACGACGTGGTGCGAGTACTCGGCCTCATCCCTCACGACGACATCTCCCGCATACGAGCAGTGGCGTTACGTCAGCCCACACGGAAACAGCGCATCCTTGCCTGTGTATGGGGACGGCTCGCCTACTTCGCGGAACTCGGCACGGCGGAGGGCCCCACGATCATCCTGGAGGCCCAGCCGGTCGACGGCTCCGTCACCTGGCCGCGCTCCATGACGCCCGACGTGGCTGAGGAGCTGGAACGGCTCCGGACAGATGGCCACAAAGTGACGGGCCAACGTCGTCACTGGAGGATTGACAGCACGCTGGCGTCGGTGAGGACCACCCAACTGTTTCGAACGCTGCCTCACGAGGTGGGGCACTACGTCCAATACGATCGAGAGGTGCGGCAGCAGGCGGGCGACGATGCAGGAACCCTGATGCGACTTCAGGACGTGTACTTCACCAAGCCGAGCCGCGAGAAGGAGGACTTCGCCCACCGGTACGCTCGGGAGTTCTTCGAGAAGATGATCGACCAACGGCGAGTCCCCTTCGACCGACTGGTACATGTCCCGCGCATGAAACGAGTCGGCCTCGATCCAGAGTGGTTCGCTGCGTCGTAGTGGGCAACTTGCGATTCGTGGGCTCGTCCACGCAGAAAGCTGGTCGCTGCCGAACACGCGCCCGGAGCCGACCGGCCGCGCCACGAGCTTCAATCACCTCGTGCTACCCTGACTGAGTCGATGGCTCGAGCCTGGCCGGCAGCTCAGGCGCAAATCGTTCTACGGACAAGCGGGGACGTCGCTCTCGCCATCTGCGACGTGGTCGGGCGCCTCGGCCGCCGGCGATTGGTTGTGGGCGTGGCAAGGCGCCTCATGGCGCTGCGGCGCCTCGCCGACCGTAGCCCCCGCGGCTTCGCCAACGGGAGCCGGCCGGCGAGTCAATGGCCAACGGGCCTTGCGGAAACAAGCCCGGTGAATCACTCTGTTTGACCCACTTCTTGTCCGCCCCGCAGCGTTGGGCTTCCTACCGATCCGAACTGAACCGCAGAACCCGCACCAGGAACAGACGAGGCCGCCTCGGGGCTCGGTCAGCCTGTGCTACCTTCTGGGAACGCAGCCTCCTGCCGGCCCGGCAGCTCACCCGCAGACCGCTCTGGCAGAGCCAAGGGGGTATCGCTAGCCCCTATCCTGCGAAAAAGGAGTCCTGGCGACATGACACCATATCGACAAGCCAGCGCCGGCTCGGCGGGTGGCTCCGAGATGGCCTTCGCAGCCATCGTCGCAGACGTCGATACGCTGATCGCACTGTTGCGTCAGCTCGAGGACGCCGAGCGCTTCCCCCGCAAGGAGCGACCCGTTCATGTGAACGAGCTGCGCCCGATGGTGCGCCAGGCCCTGGACGAGCATCCACTGACGCGGGACCGCAGCGAACACTGGCAGGAGCGGGTGCGCAACGACGAGATTGCCGAGCTCGTGGCCTACCTGCGCGAGCAGATCGAGGTCCCGGAGGAGCTTTGGCTCCCCACACGGAGTGAGAACGTTGTGGCGATATTCCTATTCCCGGTGGCCTTGGTGCTTGGCGTGTTGGGCGTTGTGGCCGTGACGGAGGGTAGTCGCGAAAGCGTGATCAATGGCGCGTTCGCGCTGGTCATTGGCGTGGTGGGCATGATCTACGGCGTGGCCTGGCTGGTCCCGCGGCGCGGCTCGGAGCGACGAGTGTGTTTGGGGCTGGAGGACGTCTGGCTGCCGGTGACGGGGTTTTCGCTTCGCAATCACCGTGTGCGCTACCAGGACATTCGGAGCGTGACGCTCCACAGCCACGCCGACCGCAAGCTCAGAGTGGCCTTCGCAGGCGGCACGGCGCATTTTGGCCGCCGCGCGCTCGACATCCGTCGGCTCGCCGAGGAGCTGGAGACGCGAACCAAGGCGACCGAGCGGATCGCCCGGGTGCGGCAGCTGTACGGGTCGTGATGGGGCATCACGACCCGAGGCGGTGGCTGCCGGAGAACATCGGTTGGCCCGCTGGGTTTGCTGTCGCCGACGAAATGGGTGGGCAACCAGGCATCCGCACGCTCAATCGCCACACCGCCAAGCGACAGTGGTTCCTTGAGCGGCGCCGAGCAAGATCAGCGTGGATGACGGACTCCATTGGCTGCCACGTTCAACTCGGACCGCGGCCGTTCCGAACTGAGCCGCAGAACCCGCGCCCGGAACAGACCGGGCCGCCACGAGGCTCCTTCGCCTCGTGCTACCCTCAACGAAACGCAGCCTCCTGCCGGCCCGGCAGCTCAGGCGGAGAACGTCGGACAGGTGAAGACCCCGCGAAGGCTCTCGGACGGGTATTCGCTACACCGTCCCTAATTGCTCGCCGCGGTCGATGCGACTAACCAGGGCTCATGGGCGTCGACTATCTGGGTCTGCTCTACATCCACGGTGGTGTTTCCGAGGAGGCACTGGCGGAGCTCGTCGGGCCTGGTGGGAGCCACCTCGTTCCGCTCGGGGCCGAACGAAAGGCGAAGGGCTGGCTGGCGATCGACATCCACGATCAAATACTGCACCAAGGGATCGACGACGACCTCCTGGAGATGCTTCGCGGATGGTCGGCCACGCTTGAGCGACGAGTCGTAGTGCTCGAGAAGGCAGACCACGACTTCGAGCTCGTGATGTTCGACGGTGGGGCCACGCTTCGCCACATCCATTTCGACAACGGGATCTAGAAGCGAGTCGCCGGTAAGCGCCAGCCCTGGGAGAAGCTCTTCTTCGAGCGAGCGGATTGGACAGATACCGAGGAATACGGGGAGGACACGCCGGAGGGGCGCGCCATCTCGCGCAAGCGTCTCGTCAAGGGCTCGCGGTTTCCCGGTGGTGTCTTGGACTGGTTGGAGGACGCCGGCTTCCCTCTCGACCCGACGCATGACTTTGCGGGCGGCGGTCCCTCGGCCGGCGAGGTTGCGAAGGGCGCTGCCAAGACAGCGGGAATCGGCCTCGGCGTCATGCTTGCGCTCTTTCTGGGCACGGGCCTTTTTGCTCTGTTGCTGGCGCAATGCGGGATCTTCGACGGGTGAGGAGCGCCTGGGGAGGACGTCTTCAGTTCATCAAGCCGCTGCAACTGACGGGCCTGCCGCGCCGAGCTGCGCTACGCGATTGATGACCT
>JAUVCD010000748.1 GCA_030590865.1 Myxococcales bacterium
GCGGGAGGCCAAGGCGGCGTCGGCGGCGTCGGCGGCGTCGGCGGCACCGGCGGCGTGGCCGGTCAAGGCGGCGTTGGCGGCGTCGGAGGTACCGGCGGCGTAGCTGGTCAAGGTGGCGTGGGCGGCAGCAGCAGCGGCACCGGCGGTGTGGGTGGCAGCAGCAGCGGCACCGGTGGCGTGGCTGGCGGGACGAGCAGCGGTACCGGTGGTCAGGGGGCAGCAGGGACGGGCGGGCAGGACACCGGTGGCGGAGTGGCGTCACCTGAGCCAGATTTCGAGGGAGGGTGTGACTGCCGCGCCGTCGGGCCATCGACCCAGCGGCCTGGGTGGTGGCTCATGGCAGGCCTATTGGGCGTCTTGGCGCGTCGCCGTCAGGGGCTGGGGCTCATTGCTCGAAGCAGGTGATCGCTGCCTGAAGCGAGCAGGTGTTGCCGCTGTTGCCGGTGCAGTACTGAGACCAGAGGTTACTGGTCGAGCTGTGGCGGCCCCAGGATCCCTCGGCAACGGTGGTCGTCCAGTCGTTGCAACGCTGGGCCGCCGTGTTCGAGGCGGTGCCGTCTGCGTCAGTGCCCATGAAGCTCACGTCTGATTCGCAGCCGCCGGAGAGCTGACTGAGCGGCGGCGGGTCGCCCTTCTCATCCAAGTTGAGCGCCGCATCCAGGCTGTTGTCGGTCAGATCGTTGTAGTTGTCGGCGATCTTGGTGCCGTCGACCAGCCGATAGGGGATCGAGCTCTGGGTGAAGCGTGTGTTCGGCGAGTCGTTCGCGGTGCTCATCCAGGCCAGATAGGTGCCTGTTAGACAACCCATGGTGGCGTGGCTGGCGCACATCGCATCCGCCCCGGCCAGGCTGCCGAAGTTGCCGTCGTGGGTGGCGCTGGTCACGAAGGCGATCTTGCCTTCTTCGCACGAGCCGCCAAAACAGGTCCCGGTGCTGCACTCGCCGTCTGGATCGGTGCCCGCGACGATGGGGGCGCAGGTCCCGTCCGCGACGCAGGTCTTGGCCTGGGCGCAGGACACGCAGGGCGAGTCGCAGGCGTAGTCACAGCAGATGTTGTCACCTGGTGAGCAGTTGCCGGCGAGGCAGTCGGCGTGGGTCTGGCAGGGATCGCCGATGGCGCCAGTCGGGTTGCCACACCAATTGGAGATGCACTGATCCCCAGGTTCGGTGCAGTCTTCCTCGGTCAGGCACTGGACACAGTGACCCGCCCCGTCGCAGAACGTTCCGCCGTTCTCAGTGCACGCAGTGCCGGCCGCAGCATTTTCCATGCTGCAGCCGCTCTCGCAGATGCGGTAGCTGCAGGTCGTGTCTTCACCTGGGCAGTGGTCGCAGTTGCCGCCGCCGCTGCCTCCTTGGCCGCCGCCAGCGGTGCCGGACGAGCCGCCGGTGCCACCCCCGCCACTCCCGCCACCCCCGCCACCGCTCCCATTACTGGTGGAACCGCCGCTCCCGCCGGTGGCGATGGTGATGAGCGTCGCGTCGGGAAAACAACCGCTGGTTTGCATCAGGCCGAAGCCGGCTGCCAGAAGCGCAGCCGCGCCGGCGCAGAACGTCACTCGCATGAAGCAACCTCGTAGACCTGCAACTCTAGAGCATATGCCGGCGCTCGCCTATGTGGCTAGCCCAGTGGCGGAGCATCAGCGGCGCCCGGACCAGGCAGGGCTTGAGGTATGGGGCCGCCGCCTGTAGGACTCCAAGCTCGATTTGCGGTAGTTTCTCTGCTGTTGTAGGCGAGCCTCTGATGCCCATCATCGACATCCTCAGCGCCGAACGGGTGGCAGTCTCAAATCTGGCCGAAGGGTCGGTACGGGACAAGCCGAGCGCCTTGGAGCGTCTGGCGGGGCTGCTCGCAACCGGTCAGCGGGTCGTCGATGCGGAGCGGATTCTCCAGGTGCTGGTCGAGCGGGAGCGCCTCCAATCAACCGGCGTGGGCGGCGGTGTCGCGGTGCCTCATGGTTCAGTAGACCACCTGGAGCGGCAGGTTGGGGCGCTGCTGGTGTGCCCTGACCCCATCCCCTTCGACGCCATTGATGGGGAGCCGGTCAACATCCTGTTCGCCCTGGTGGGACCGAAAGGCGTCCCAGCTGAGCATCTGAAGATCCTCGCTCGGGTATCCCGTTTGCTGCGGGATGGCTCGTTTCGGCGGCGGTTGGGGCAAGTGACAGCCGGGCGTGAGGCCTACGAGCTGATGTGCGCCACTGATCGAGGACTGCCGTGACCGAGCAGCAGCGGGGGATTTCCGTTCGCGACCTAGTCGAGGCCGACGGGCTCGGCATCGGTCTGTCAGTCGCCGCGGGCGCCAGCGGCATGGACCGGCAGGTGCTCTCCCCTCGGATCCAGAAATCCGGTCTCGCGCTGATCGGGCATTTTCACGGCATCGAGCGAGGACGGATCCAGATCCTCGGCATGACCGAGTTGTCCTATTTGCGTGGGTTGTCCGAGCCCCAGTGTCACCAAGCGGTGCGTGACTTCATGGAGCACGATTTTTGCTGCGTCATCGTGACTCAGAGCGGCGAGGCCATGAAGTCTCCGTCGCCGGCGCCTGACGCGTTGGTGGCCCATGCCAATGAGCTCGAGGTGCCCCTCTTGCTCTCCCCCGAGCGGTCCTCCAAGACCATCGTGGCGCTTCATGGCCTGTTGGACGACCGGCTGGCACCGCGCACCCGGGTCCATGGTGTGCTGGTCGATGTCTTCGAGGTCGGGCTCTTGCTGCTAGGTCCGAGCGGCGTGGGCAAGAGCGAGGTGGCCCTCGAGCTGATCATGCGGGGCCACCGGCTGGTTGCCGACGACGTGGTCGAATGTCACTACCGACCGCCGGGGATGGTCTTCGGCGCGGCGGCAGACTTGCTGCGCCACCACTTGGAGGTGCGGGGGCTCGGCATCCTCAACATCAAGGACCTCTTCGGGGTCACGGCGGTTCGGGATCGCAAGCGCATCGATATCGTCTGCCAGCTGGTGGGCCGCGCTCAAGAGGGCGAAAGTGATCGCCTGGGCCTCGACCAGCGGCACCACACCATCCTGGACGTCGATGTTCCAGAGCTGCTCATCTCGGTGCGACCAGGCCGCGACATGGCGTCCCTTCTCGAGATCGCGGCCCGCAGCGAGCTGCTCAAGCGCGCCGGTCTAGATCCTGCGCGTGAGTTCCTGGGCCGCCTGGAGGGCACGCTGCTCGGTGACGAGTCGGCTATTCCACAGGGCGCTGCGGTGGGTCCTTTGCGTCCAGTAGACCGCAGCGGTCGCCGCTCGTCGCCAGTCCTCGAGGAGCCGCCGGAATCGATGGTCGGCTTGCCACCCGCGAGGAAGAAATGAGTCCTGACCGGTCAGCGGTGGTGGTGGTGACCGGCCTGTCGGGAGCCGGCAAGACCACGGCGCTGAACGCCCTCAGCGATCTCGGCTACTACTGTGTGGACAACCTGCCGCCGACCCTGGTGGCCGCTACCGTGCAGGTCTGCAACGATGGCGGCATCGAGCGGGTGGCTCTGGGCATGGACGTGCGAGTGGGCGCCTTTCTCGACTCGGCGCTCGATGCGATTCTGGCGCTTCAGCACCACCCCGAGGGGCTTTCGGTGCTTTACCTCGATGCCGCCGATGATGTGATCGTCCGTCGTTTCAGCGAGACCCGTCGGCCCCACCCGATGCTCGTCGGACCGGTCGGTCAGGGCGCCACCGGGCTGAGGGTTCCCGACGGGGTCAGGCTCGAGCGCGAACGGCTGGCCCCGATCCGCGGTTTTGCCACTGCGGTCGTCGACACCAGTCAGATGTCGGTGCACGGCTTGCGGCGCGATGTGCTCGAGCGCTTTGCAGCCGGCGGTGAAGGCCAACGGAGCATGCAGACCCGGGTGGTGTCTTTTGGCTTCAAGCATGGCGTGCCGTTAGACGCAGATCTGTTGTTCGACGTGCGCTTCTTGGACAACCCCTATTTCGTGGCTGGGCTGCGCGAGCAGCCTGGGACCGAGCCGGCGGTTCGTGACTTCGTGCTCCGTTCGCCGGGAGCCGATGAGCTGATTGGGTACCTGGAGCGCCTGTTGCTTTTTGCGCTGCCTCGCTACGAGCGGGAGGGAAAGAGCTATCTCACGCTGGCCATCGGGTGCACCGGTGGGCGTCACCGCTCGGTGGTGGTTGCCACTGAGCTCGCCGACCGGCTCCGCGCCAAGGCGGACCACGGTATTGGGATCGTTCACCGCGACGTCGGCCGAGGCGGTATCATCACGAAGGTCGCCGCGGCTACCGGCGGGGCGGCTGACCTGCAGTCCGGACCGCTGGCGTCAC
>JAUVCD010000482.1 GCA_030590865.1 Myxococcales bacterium
ACGGGACGGACAGATGATCCGCAAAGTGGGCGCCATCGCCATCACCATTGCGGTGGTGTCCAACAGCGCCACCAAGACGGGCATCGCCATCTACTCAGGTGGCTGGGGCTTCGGCAAGCTGGTCGCGATGTGCCTCGGCGCGGCCACCGTCGTCGGGCTGGCCGCCGCCTTCATCGTCTAGCCACAATTGGCCCTCGCTTCGCCGTCCGACCAGCGATACTCGTGAGGTGGCACAGCCGCTCGGCGGTGCCACCAGGTCGAGCAAAGGGGTTGGTCATGTCGCGCCGTGCTTTCGGGTCCGCTGGTCGTTGGTTCGCTTTCGCCACCGTTCTGTCGTGGTGCTGCTTGGTGACCGCCTGCGCCGAGGAGCGCCAGGCCATCAACCGGGTGCAGGCCGACGCCTTGGCCAAATCGTTCTTCGTAGGCGATCTAGTCAATCGGGACGACAACCCCGAGTTCTACCTCCACACCACGGTGGTCGATGTCGCCGTAGGCGCCAACTCGGACGGTTTGATCACCAGCACCGACGGCCAGCCCACGGTCCGGGTTCGTTTCGAGATCACCGAAGATCTGCTCTTGGCACGGCTGACCTACGAGCTCATCGAAGACACTGATTTCAAGGGCGCCAAGGCGTCCGCCGACGGCCAACTCGTCGCGGCTTTCGAGATCGAAAAGCACTTCGACATTCGGCGAGACTACAACGCGAGCACCGGCGAGGAGATCAACGTCGTCGTCGAAAATGACAGCGACCGCCCCTGGTACGAGCGAGCTTACTTTCGGGTCAATTGGTCGCGCAATCTGATCACCGACGCCTATGGCCTCGACACACTGTCCCAAATTGGCATCTGGTACGGCGTCAAATGGGACCCAGTGGCCTATTACGTCAACGACCCCAGCCACCCAGACGCACCAGTTTTCGATATTCAGGGTGGGTACTTCGACGTCACCACCCGGGCGCTGGCCTCGCCGGAAATCATCGAGGACGACTGGTGGGGCGACTACCCGGCCTGCGAGCTGATCGGTTACTGGCCTGCGCTCAGCTGCAACCCCTCGGAAGTGACGTTGCGCCATTCGTTCCTCAAGGTCACCGATACGGACTACGAGCCCGCCCACTGGGACGGCGCCAAGATGGAGATTTTCGGCTACTTCACCGTGGATCGCTTCGGCTACGACCGAGGCTACGGCATCGTGGACGACAAGTGGCAGCGCTTCGCCGCCCGCTGGAATCTCTACACCCAGTCCCACGCTGAGACGCCCTGCGCCTCAGAGGCGACCACCCCGATCGGTGCCGATGTCCACCGGGACGATGACCGCAACGGCACCGAGGACGAGTGTGAAACCGTTGGGCGCGGCTCGCGGTGCGACGAGTTCACTGGCCGGTGCACCATTCCGCTGCGCGATCGGCAGCTGCGCACTATCCCTTGGTACGTCAACGCCGAGATCCCGGCCGACCTTTTCACGCCAACCCAAGAGGTCGTACAGGCCTGGAACGACGCCATGCGGGTCGCCGTGCTTACCGGTCGGCTTGCCGAATGTCGGCGGACCGGCGAGGTGGATTGTGACGCCCAGTTGGGCTGGCCCGCCCGCTGGTCTGATGACTACGTCCCGCCGGTCGGTAGCGATACACCGGCCCAGGTGCCCGACATCTTCGTCTTGTGCCACAACCCAGTGGACTCGAGCCAAGGAGATTCGGCGGCTTGTGGTCCTGATGGCAGGGCGCCTCGACTCGGCGACCTACGCTACAACTTCATGAACGTGGTGCCTGACCCAGAGTTCCTGGGCCCCTGGGGGATCATGGTCGACGCCGAGGACCCGCTCACCGGCGAGAAGCTGTCAGGTAGCGTCAACGTCTGGGGCGCCGTCACCGACCGCTATGCGGTCCAGCTGGTCGATCTGCTCGCCCTGCTCAACGGGCAGCTCGACCCGGAGGAGTACATCAAGGGCCAGAACGTCATCGACTGGGTCGAGGCCAACCAACCAGGTGGCTCAGTGGCGCGCCCCGGTCCCATGTCGGTCGAAGAGCTCGAGCGCCGCCGGGCGGCCTTCGATCCTCAGGTCCTGGAGCCCTATTTGAATGGGCTCGGCGTCGACAAGCCCGACGCGCCGCCGTTCTTGCGCCACAAGCTGCGCACTCAGGCGCTCATCGACCACGGCCGACTCGGCCCAGGCAACGCCGCGCTGGCGGCGCGGCTGCGGTCGCTGCAAGGCACAGCCCTCGAAGCGGCCATGATCTCACCAGAGCTCGCCCAATCGGTGGGACACAACCCCACCGTCACGCCCGGCGCCGAAGCCATCCGCCGTGCCTCCCCCTTCGGACGCAACAACCCTGCGATGAAGCGCGAGCAACGTCGAGCGGCACTGCTGGGCCGCGCCAAACGACACAGCTGTCGCATCGAGGCCATGGATCCGGACAACATGCTCGGCCTGGCCAAGCGGGCCAGAGACCTGTTCCCGGCACCGGATCCAACCGACCCAACTGCCGTACAGGCCCACCGCGAGCAGGTCTACCAATGGGCTCGAGCCTATTACACCAAGGGAGTCTTCGCCCACGAGATGGGCCATTCGATGGGCTTGCGCCACAACTTCGCGGCCTCCTTCGACGCCCTCAGCTACGGCTTGGGCTACTGGCAGCTGCGGACCCAGAACGGCACCGTCACCGCCCCCTGTCCCGACGGGAACCTGAACGGCGACGGCTGCGTGGGTCCCCGATGGAACGACCCGCTCAGTGACGTGGAGATCGACAACGACATCGGCCAATACGCCACCTCGAGCGTGATGGACTACCCCGGGGATGCCACCCAAGACTTCGCCATGTTGGGGAGCTACGACCGGGCGGCGCTGCGCCTCGGCTACGGCGGGGTGGTCGACGTGTGGAACAAGCCTGGAGTCACTGTCGACGGCACCGGGGCCGATCAGGCAGAGGCCTATTTGCTCACCACCTTCGCGGCCAATCCGGGGCTCACTGGGATCTACTACTTCTCGCCGGTGAACCCTTTGGATCCTTACCTCTTCATCCACTACAGCGACTACCAGAACCGCTTCGATCTCATCAGCGAATGCGCCGCCAGCGATGCCCCTGACGCGGTGCTGGGAATGAAGTGTCTGGGGGCGCCACTGGACGTGGTGGACTACCGGGACATGGCGCCCTTCACCGCCGAGCCGGACTACGCGACCTTCTCTTGGGCATCCTACGCGGCCACCGTCGACCCGACCGGACGAGTGCGACGGGGCTACCAGTTCTCGTCTGACGAATACGCCGATGCGGGCAACGTTCCGGCCTTCACCGGTGATGCCGGGGCTGACGCCTACGAGATCACCCGGTTTCTCGAAACCCAGCTCGAAAACCGCTACCTGCTCGACGCCTTCCGGCGCAACCGGGTGCTGTTCAACTCCTGGGATACCAGCTGGGCCATTCAGTACAAGTACCTGGACAAGATCCAACAAATCGCCAAGACCTTCGCCTTCGGCGCCCTGCTCGACGGCGATCCGACCCAGCCCAGCCAGGAGTTCCTGCAAGACGGCTATTACGGTCCCTTGGCCCTCTCAGGCTCTGTCGCCCTCGACATGTTCGCCCGCATCCTGACCCGGCCCGAGCCTGGCTACTACTGCCCCGCAGAGCTGTGCTGGGGCATCCAGCCCATTGGGGTCGACGCAGAAATCTACACCGCCGACTACGCGCCATTGCCCGATGTTTGGCTCTACGATTTCCGCGTCGCCCTGGGCGACGGACGGTACCTGCACAACGACTACGACTATGCCCAGGGCTATTGGTGGGGTGACTATCAGACCCAAGTGGGCACCTACTACGAGAAGATCTGGGCCACCTACTATCTGGCCGAGGCCTTCGACTACTTCATCTCGAGCGCCAAGGAAGACTTCACCGACTCGCGCTACAAGAACGTCAACTTCGCCACGGTCTACCCGGAGCAAGTGCGGCGGCTGTACAACAACCTGCTGACCGGCGACTACGACATCTATGCCCCCTGGGTGGTGCCCACGCCGCTGCCGGACGACACGCCGCTAGCCGAGATGGAGTACCCGACCTGGAGCGACATCAACGGGCTCGGCTCCTTCCCCCAAGGCGCCCTGGTGGTGGAGCCCAATTACGCTTGGAACGAGCAGATCTACGCGATGGTTTGGGGCGCCATGTACTTCCCCACCAATTGGTCCAGCGAGTGGGTCCACGAAGCGCGGATTGCACTGCTGCCGGCCGAGCAGCCTGACTGGCCAGACGCCGAGATCTACGCCTTCTACAACCCCAAGAGCGGCATGACCTATCGAGCTCACTCGTCAGGCACGGAGGATCTGTTCGGCCTGAGCCGGCAACGCTCCGCCGGCGCCCGCATGCTCGAATGGGCCAACCGCTTGCTTACTTTCGCCTATATCGTCGACCGGGATGTCAACGACGACCCCATCCTCGACCCATATGGCGCGCCCATTCTGACCCTCGATGTCAACGGCCAACCCGAGCTCGACCCTGCCAACCCAGGGGCGAGTCAGGTGCTGCAGCGCTACGTCGACAACATCGACCAGTTCCGCCAGCTCACCGCCCACTTCGCGATGCCCCTGGACGAGCTGCCCGAGCCCTAGAGAAGGCGCGTGGCGAGCCCGGCCGTCACCCTCCGAGGGTGCGCACCAACGTCCGTAGCGCCCGCTCGACCCGAGTTGGCTCGAGCAGCCAGGTGAACAAGATGCCGTAGGCCGCGCCGGAGAAGTGAGCGTCATGGTTGATGTTGTCGCGGCTGTCCTGAGACTGCCACGCGCTGTAGGCCAGGTAGGCCAGAGCGAAGACGACCCCGGGAACCGGGACGGGCAGAAACAACAGTCTCAGCTTGAGGCTCGGATCGAGCAAGATGGCGCTGAACATCACCGCGGCAACCGCGCCGGACGCTCCCAGTGAGTTGTACTTGGGCTTGCGCAGGTAGCGCACCGTGGTGGGCACGAAGGCCAACACGGCCGCGGACACGTACATGACCAAGAACCAGGTCACCCCTAGAATCGCCAGGACCCGGTCGGCGAAGATGAACAGGGCCAGCATGTTGAAGACCAGATGGGCGATGTCGCCATGGATCCATGCGGCGGTCAGCAGCCGGTGTAGCTGCCCTCGTCCCACCTTATAGGGGTTCAGCATCAAGGCTCGCTTGATGGCGTCGTGGGTCCAGGCGAAGAGGCTCACCAGCACCACCGACGCCATCAAGAGATGGACGGCCGATAGCTTCTGGACGACGGCGGCAAGGGTCATCGAAATTCCTGGCGCTGGCTCTGGGCCGAGCCTCCCACGTGTAGACCATCGGTGATGACACGACGAGGGCCACCAGAGGCACTTGACCAGCACCGACGATCAGCGGACGCTGATCTCATGCACAGCGCGTTATCGCGGCATAGCCGCCGCTGGGGAGCTCTGGCGCTCACGGCGGTGTTGGCGGCAGCCTCGAATGGATGTTCAGACGACGGCGAGAACGGCCCGCCCGGCGGCGGTGGCGGTGGGTCCGCCCCCTGCGTTCCCTCGCCAGAAATACCGGACAACGAGATCGACGAGGACTGTGATGGCTGGCTGGCGACCAGTCACGGTTTCTCGATTCGCGCGACCCACCCTCGGGTGCTGATCGACGCCGAGCGGCTGGCGACGGCACTGACCCGTATGACTGGGCCTGAGGCTCGGGACCCCTACCAGCGCTGGTTCGAGCTAATCCGCCAAGCCTACGCCGACGGCGAACAGCTCGGTCTCACCGATCTGGCCCTGCTCTATCGCGCCACCGAAGACGCAACCTACCTCGACGAGTTCCTCGCTCGCATCCCCGAGGAGGGCGATCCAGACCTTTCCGAGCTGCTGGGGCTCGATTTGCTCTTCGACGACGTCCCCACCGAGGTCAAGCAGCGGATCATGACTCGCGTCGCCGCCAACGATGACTGTTGGTATTACAACTCGATTCACCAATCCCAGAGCGGCGAGGCCGCCTGGGGCTACCACGCCGCCTATGGAGCGACTCGCGCCATGGCCTATGCCGGTGCCTTCGCCCTGACCCCGGTGGAGCTCGGCAAGGATCCCGAGGTCCACCGCTTCGACGCCCTGACCTACGTCGATCTGGCCCACCGGCAACTCGCAGAAGACGGGCACTTCTGGCGCATGGAAAACCGCATCGCTGGCGATCCGACGGACAACGACGCGCTGCCAGGAGACTTCGGCGGCATGTACGACAACATCGGCTACGACTCGTCAGAAGAGTCGTTCAGCATCAACCTGGTGGCCGAGCTCTACTTCCTCACCGGGCAGGACCGCTTCACCGGCTTCCTCCACGACGAGCACCGCGGCCGTTTTTACCAGAACATGCAATACCCACACTTGGGCTCGTCTTACGACGAGGACCAGTGGTGTCGGCGGGCCGGGACCGAATCCCACATCATGGCCCGGATCTGGAACACCCAAACCGACTGGATCAGCCAGCCCCGGGCTGACGCCGTCGCGCTCACCGCTTCGCTGTTCCAAGACGGCCGCATGCAGCACTTCCAGCACAACGGCTCGCAACGAGAGCTCTGCGGCACGCCCTATGGCGGCATGTTCTGGGACCTACTCTTCTACGACGATGCCCTTGCGGACATCCCGCCGAGTGACAACCCCACGGCCATGTACTTCAACGGCCCGGGCTTGGTGCTCATGCGCGAGGACTGGACCAACGACGCCGCCTTTGGTGCCTTCATCGCTGGCGAAGGGATCAGCCGCCGCTACGAGGACGCCAACTCGTTCTTGTTGCACCGCAAGGTCAACGTGGCCCCCCACGCCGGCGCCCGGATCCGCAACAACCCAGACAACGGCAAGCACCACTGGTACCACGTCCGCAGCGTCGCGAAGAACACCCTCAAGATCTTCGACCCGGCCGAATGCCTCGATCTCGACGACTCGAGCAATCGAGGGCCGCTGCATTCAGGTCCGCCCCTGGTCGCCTCGGACAACCTGGGCGGCCAGCTCTTCGAAACACCACTGGCCACCCAAGACGGCGAGTACCTCACTTGGAACGAAGGCGCGACACCGGGTCGACGGAGCAATCCCAATCACCCCTTGGGCCTCTACGAGGTGGCCAACGTCATCAGGTACGAGCACCAGCCCGACGACTTCACCTATACCGTCGGAGACGGCACGGCGGCCTATACCCGGAAGATCGATTTCTTCGAGCGGGAGCTCGTCTTCCTCCGACCTGACGTCTTCGTCATCTTCGATCGGGTCCAGTCGGTCGATCCAAGCTTCAAGAAGGTCTGGGTGATGCACACGGTGGACGAGCCCACCGCAACAGGCACCCCCGCGGCGACCGATCTGGGCATGAGCGCCTACGACAACGCCGTGGAGCTGACCATCGACAATCCTCTGAACGCCACTTACATCGATGCACTATTGCCCGTCGCCAACCGAGTCGTCATCCGTGGCGGCGATAGCCCATTAGTCTCGGACCAACCGCTGCG
>JAUVCD010000165.1 GCA_030590865.1 Myxococcales bacterium
CATCCTCTTCCGAGATCTTGTCCTTGTTGTCGTTGATCGTCTACTCGAGGGTGTAGCAGAGGGTGTCGAGCTTGTTGCGCCGCTCGATCTCCTCGCGCTTGCGGCTGTCCTCTTCCTCGTGCTCCTTGGCTTCGGCGACCATCTTGTCGACGTCGCTATCGCTGAGGCCAGAGCCCTCCTTGATGGTGACGCTTTGTTCCTTGCCCGTCGCCAGGTCCTTGGCGTTGACCGTCAAGATGCCATTGGCGTCGATATCGAAGGCGACCTCGATCTTCGGGATACCGCGAGGTGCGGGCAGGATGCCATCAAGGCTAAAGGTGCCGATCTTGCGGTTGTAGCGTGCCTCGGTTCGCTCGCCCTGGAGCACCACGACCTCGACGGAGGGCTGATTGTCGGCCGCAGTCGAGAAGGTCTCTTTCTTCTGAGTCGGGATCGTCGTGTTCCGCGAGATCATCACGGTGGTGACTCCGCCGAGCGTCTCGACACCGAGAGACAGCGGCGTGACGTCGAGGAGCACCATGTCCTGCACGTCACCGCTGAGCACGCCAGCCTGAATGGCGGCGCCTATGGCCACGACCTCGTCCGGGTTGACCCCCTTGTGGGGGTCCTTGCCGAAGAACTCCTTGACCGTCTGCTGCACCAAGGGGATGCGCGTCGAGCCGCCGACGAGCACGACCTCTTGGATATCACCGGGCTTCTTCTTGGCATCATCGAGCGCCTTGCGAACCGGCGCCATGGTGCGGTCGATGAACGGTCGGATCATCTGCTCGAACTTCGAGCGGGACAGGGTCACCTGCAGGTGCTTTGGGCCGCTGGCGTCGGCGGTGAGGAAGGGCAGGTTGATGGTCGCCTCTTGGGCCGTCGACAGCTCGGTCTTGGCTTGCTCGGCGGCATCCTTGAGACGCTGGATGACCATCTTGTCACCGGAGACATCGATGCCGGCGTCCTTTTTGAACTCGCCGATGAGCCACTCCATGATCTCTCGATCGATGTCGTCGCCGCCAAGATGGGTGTCGCCGTTGGTGGAAATGACCTGCACGACGTTATCGCCCACCTCGAGGATCGAGATGTCGAAGGTGCCACCGCCAAAGTCATAAACCGCAATGACCTCGTCTTTGTCCCGGTCCAAGCCGTAAGCGAGCGCTGCCGCAGTCGGCTCGTTGACGATGCGCTTCACCTCAAGACCGGCGATGCGGCCCGCATCCTTGGTGGCCTGCCGCTGCGAGTCGTTGAAGTAGGCCGGGACGGTGATCACGGCTTCGGTGACCGGCTCCCCGAGGTAGTCCTCCGCGGCCTTCTTCAGCTTCTGCAAGACCTTGGCGCTCACCTCTGGAGGCGAGATTTTCTTGCCACGGATTTCGTAGTAGACGTCACCGTTCTTGCCGGCGACGCACTTGAACGGCATGTGGGAAATCTCTTTTTTGGCTTCGGCGAACCGCATGCCGATGAAGCGCTTTGCCGAATAGATGGTGTTCTCGGGGTTGGTTACCGATTGTCGCTTGGCGATCTGGCCTACCAAGACCTCGCCCTTGTCGTCCCAGGCCACGACCGAAGGGGTGGTCCGGGCACCCTCCGAGTTGACGATGACCTTCGGCTCCTTGCCCTCCATGATGGAAACGACGCTGTTGGTCGTGCCCAAATCGATTCCGATGATCTTGCCCATTTTCGGTGCTTCCCTGGCTGATGGTCCGTAAATTCGTTGGTCTATGGGTTTTGCGCGGTACCGGATCCGGGGCGGTCAGCACGAGGTCCGGGCGCTTCCCCACGTTGGTCTTGCAGCGTGTTTGCTCTCAGCTTGCTTTCGCTAACCTACTCGCTGCGAGGCCGGCTTCCCCAACTGGCCTCGTTACTGCGCAACCTAACCATATGGCCCGATGCGTCAACCAAGAAACGGCACGATCCTTGCGCGTTTGAGCCCTGCTGGTGCCTTCGGACTTGCACAATTTCGAGGCCTTGGCTATATATCGCCGCCCTAAAAAGGAGCTGACCCAGTGAAGTCCGGTATCCATCCCCCATACGAGAAGGCGACGATCACCTGTGCCTGCGGCAACACGATCGATACCTATTCGACCCGTGGCACCTACACGCTGGACGTTTGCTCGGCCTGCCACCCCTTCTACTCTGGCAAGCAGAGAATGATCGATACGGCGGGTCGGGTCGATCGCTTCCGCAGGAAGTACGCCGGAGTGATCAAGAGCAGCTGAGCCTCTGAGAGGCTCAGAAGCCGTCGACGTCCCGCGCCAGCAGCCCCTCTGTGGGTCGAGTCTGGGTGTCGCCCAAGCCCGTCAAGGGCAGCTGAGGCGCGCGGACTGTGGCGCCACGTCCTTATCCTGATAAGCTCGTCAGCCGGACCATGCTCCCAGTCGATAAACTCGCAGGTATCGAACGCCGCTTCTATGAGATTGAGCGGCTGCTCTGCGAGCCGGAAGTGCTGCGCGATCCGGGCAAGCAGCGGGAGCTCAACAAGGAGCGCAGCGAAATCGAGCCGGTGGTCCGGAGCTTCGCCGAGTTCAAAGAGCTCGAAGGTCTCGTCGCCGACGACCGAGCTGCTCTCGAGGATCCTGAGCTCCGCGAGCTTGCCCAGGAGGAGCTTGGCAAACACGAAAAAGAGCGCGAGCGGATTGCCGACCAGCTGCGCCTGCTGCTGCTACCCACCGATCCCAATGATGCGCGGAACACGGTGGTCGAGATTCGCAGCGGCACCGGTGGGGAGGAGGCGGCGCTCTTCGCTGCAGATCTGTTCCGCATGCTGACCCGCTTCGCTGAGCACAAGCGGTGGACGATCGAAGTGTTGACCCTCAGCGAGGCCTCGGCAGGAGGCTTCAAGGAGGTCATTGCTCTGGTCAGCGGCGACGATGTCTATTCCCATTTGCGCTACGAGGCCGGGGTCCATCGAGTGCAGCGGGTCCCTGCCACCGAGGCCCAAGGTCGAATCCACACGTCAACTGCGACGGTGGCGGTTTTGCCTGAGGCCGACGAGGTCGATGTAACCATCGCAGACGCAGATTTGGATATCTCGATCGCTGCCTCTGGAGGGCCTGGCGGTCAGGGGGTCAACACGACCAACAGCGCCGTCCAGCTGCGTCACATTCCCACGGGACTGATCGTCAAATGTCAGGACGAACGGTCGCAGCACAAGAACAAGGCGCGGGCGATGAAGGTGCTGCGCAGCCGTCTGCTCGAGCTCGAACAGCGCAAGCAAGAAGAGGCAGTCACCGCCGAGCGGCGGGGCATGGTGGGCTCCGGTTTGCGGTCCGAGAAGGTGCGCACCTACAATTTCCCGCAGAACCGGGTGACCGATCACCGCATCAACCTCACGCTGCACAAGCTCGATCGGGTGATGGAAGGTGATCTGGACGACCTGGTGGTGGCCCTCCGTGCCCACCGCCAAGCCGAGCTGTTGCGCCGGGAGGACTAGCTTCATGGGGAGCTCGAGCGAGCGTCCGGTCGTCGAGCCGCTCGGTCTCGCCGAAAGCGACCGGGAGACGGCTCGGGAGAAAGAGCTAGACCGGGACGCAGAGCGGGAGCTTGCGCACTGGCGCGGCAGGATAGACTTGCAGGCCTTGCTGGTAGCGCTGGTCCTCGTACCCCACAGCTATCCGCGAAACCGATTCTTCGGCCTGTTCCAGTGGCCAGGAGCCCGTGACATACGCCGCCGGGCCGCCCTCTTGCGCAGCGTTATCGCTGATCTGGTTGGCGACGGCGAGCAGGTCGCGGTGGACGACCGCGGTAGCTTCGTCGTGCTGCGCTACTCATTGCGGGAGGCCAGCTTGCATCGAACGACCATGCTGGCCCGTGATGAGCTGGCGTTGATCAAGCTCGCCATAGAGCGAGCCACTGCCGGCGGAGCGCCTGGTGCCCTGGTTCGGGGCCGCGAGGTGGTGCTCGCGCCGCTTTACGCCTTGGTCGACGACCAGGAAGTGGACCAGCTGCTCCGGACCCTCGAGCGCTTGTTCGTTGGCGGTCGTGCTGGGTAGCGGTGACGGTCTGAAGGCCGGCCCCGCCTAACCGCGGGGCACGACCGCCACCGTCAGTGCGTGGCCTCGATGGGTGGCTCGTCGTCTTCCATCTCAGGTGGCGCAACTTGGGATGAGCGCTGGACCCAGGCGTGCATGCCGACGAAAAACAAAGCCGCCAGTCCGTAGCCGACCGACCAGCGCCATCCCGTGCCGAGCCCGATGTCGAACTCGCCGCCGCTGGGACCGAGGTGGCCCGCGTGGATGAAGCCGAAGAACGACAGAGTCAGACCGACTCCCATCCAGGCCGCTGCTCGGAGAAACTGTCGCTCGATCAGCACGGCGCTAGCCGCGGCCCACACCACACAGGTCAACATGAAGCCCTGGGACAGCGCGACGAGGCCGTCGAGGTGCAGCCCGGCAAGGGCGAAAGCCTCTGGGTGGCCGAGGACGGTGGCAGCCAGCCCCGAGCTCTTGATGGCAATACCCGCAGCGCCCAAGGTCATGGTCAAGATGAGCACGCCCCAAGCAGAGATGGCTGGGAACAGCCCGATCGCTACCGCCGGCGCATGGGATCGAGGCGTGGCTTGGTAGGCCTGGGCGGTGATCACGATGCCAATCCAGAGGACGATGGCCATGCCCGCCTCCATCGGGATGACGGCGTTGATCAGCTTGGTCAGGCCGCCGATCGCGACCACGGTGAAGAAGATGCCGTTCAGCGTTGAATAGCCAGAGCGAGCGCCCAAGCCCTTCCATCCCGGATGACCGATGTAGATGGTGGTCGGGTAGCAGGAGCCGAAGGCCGCCGCGACGATGGAGCCGCCACCGTTGACCGCCAGGCTCGGCATGGTCGGATAGCTATCGCCGGCGGCGTCGGCGGACTCGATGTTCTGGAGTGAGCCGAGCACGTTGAACAGCCCCATAGGCACCATGACAGGCACCAAGAACTGCATGAACAGGGGATGGGAGAAGCCTGCTATGACATCACCAATCACCGGGATCGGTGGGTGGAAGCCCACCGTTCCAAGCGCCGCTCCAATGCCGCTGGTGCTGACCGGAGACGGCTCGCCGAGAGCCACTAGGATCCAGGCCGAAGCGGTGCCGAGCCCGACGGCCCAGAGACCGCCGGGCAAGCGAAACGGCATCTTGGTGCGGGCGAAATAGGTCGCCAGGATGACCGCGAGGGGCAGGATCGCAACGAGCGGCGCCTCAAAAGTGCGGATGGCGAAGTCGATGGCAATGAAGCTGATGGCAATGCCGGCCAGCGTCGACAGCAGCGCGGCCCGCGGCGTTGCCTTACGGATCGGCTCGGCGACGAGCGAGCCCAGCATCTCGATGACCCCGGAGACCATGCACGAGGCGAGCCCCACCTGCCACGCAATCTTGGCCGCCTCCGACTCGCTGGCGCCTGCCTCGATGGCGGCGAGCTTGACCGGCAGCATCACCAGAAAGACATAGGCAAAAAGGGAGACTGTGTTGATGCCATAGGGCAGGGCGGTGACGTCCTTGCGCCCCGTCTGCGCCGACAGCTTCTGGGCCTGCCAGGCGTAGAACAAGTTGCCGACCAGCACCGACACGGCTGCGCCCGGGATGACCGTTCCGAGGATATGGTCGACCGACATGCCGAGCACGGCGCTCGACAGGGCCAAGACGAGAATGAACTGGATCAGGTTGTCGATGGCTAGCCCGAAGAAGCCGTCGACGTCCCCAGAAACGAAAAAAGGCTGAGCGCCACGCATAGCGGGTGTCTAGCCCACAACGGGGGCTACGAAAACCGCATCGCCACTAAGTGTGGTGAGTTTGCGGCTCACCACACTAGCCGGGCAGTTTCTCGCTCGTGATGATGATGCGGGGGGACTCACAGCCGAAATAGGACGTGCGATGGGCTCGATGTCCGCTCACCTCGATGACCTTGAGACCGATCTTACCCAGCAGCTTGCCCAGCTCGTGAAGCGTGTACAGCCGGATCGACATCTCGAGCTCCGTCGAGCGCCCCTCCTCGAACATTACCATCCGCTTGGTGATCATGCGGCTGGTGTAGAAGTCGAACTTCATCTCGTCCATACACACGCAGCCTGGCTTTTCGAACCACGCCATGTTGGGTGATCGGGGCGCGACGAAATCGCGGTTGGTGACGTCGAGGGCAAAACGGCCGCCCGTACGCAGCGCCCGAGCGACACGCTTGAGGACCTCGAGGTTGGCCGCTTCGTCGAAGTAGCCGAAACTGCTCGACCAACAGTAGATGCCGTCGAAGACATCCTCGAGGTTGAGCTTGCGCATGTCCCCTTGGATGAAGCTGACCGTAGTGCCCCGTTTGGTGCTGTAGTCATTGGCGAGGGCGAGCATGGTCGAGGACAGATCGACCCCCACCATCTGGTACCCCCGGGACGCCAACTCGACGGCGTGAACGCCAGGTCCGCAAGCGAGGTCCAAGACCCGAGACCCTCTCTCTAGCCTGAGACTTTGCTCGATGAACTTGGTCTCCTGCTCCACATCCCGCTTTCGTGGATTGTCTTGGGTGCGAACCAGCTCATCCTCGAACACCAGCACCCACCAGGGCTGCTTCTTCTGCTTCTCTGCAGCGACCCGTGCCGCTTCGGCCTTTGCCTCAGCGTCCTTGGCAGCCTGCTCAGCTCGCCGCGCCAGCTCCTCAGCCTCCTCAGCCGCTTTCTCTGCCGCTTGGGCAGCAGCTTCCGCCGTCGTGACCGCCGAGGAATCCTCCGGGGCGAAGGCCGCCAACTCGCCTGGCGTCGAGGCCGCTCCTTGGGCAGCCGGTGGCTCGGACGGAACCATCAGGTTTGGATCCGACGACATCAGCCCTCGCGGCGGAGGCAGGGGGCGGCGAGCGTGGGGTTCGGCCTCGGTGACGTTGGGTTGGATGTCGTCGGCACCACCCAGGTCGGGCATCAGCCCAGGCAAACTCATCCGGTCTGGGATGACTTCTTCGATGGCGTCGAGTTGCTCATCCCCCTGGGGTCGGTCGGTGCGTCGCGGAGGCGGCGGCCGGCGTGCCGAGGTGGCGCCGGCCGAGGATTGAACGGCGCCCTTGGGCGGTGGTGTTCCCGGGGGCGTGCTGGCCGGACCCGCCTCAGCTGGCGATGGGGTGGGGTGGACGGCGTCGGTCGCCTCGACTTCGGCATCGGTTAGCAGGGCAGCCTCAGCATCGGGCAGGCCGGTGGGCTTGATGGGCTCTACCGGCGGCAGGTCGCTCATCACCTGGATTGGTCGAAGCACACCGATGGATTGGTCATCGGTGAATATCGTCTGCTCTTTCTTCTCCGAGTGCCCCTTACCGCCCTGGGCCATGTCGGCCTCGGCACTGGCCGGCGCGTCTTGCTTGTCCTCTGGCAGCGGGGACTCCTCAGTCGTCGCGGCGTCGGTGGTGTCCTCGGCGGCAGCATCGGTCGCTGGGTCGTCGGAAGGCCGGTCGGGTTCATCGCCAGCGGCGGCGTGAGTGGAGGCTTCATCCTCCCCTTCGTCCCCCGAGGTCGTCACCGTGGGGACGTTGTCGTCTGGAATCTTGACGGTACGCCGTTTCGCCTTCCGATCGCGACGGGGCTTGGTTGCCGTCCCGGACCGCTTGCGCTGACCCGAGTCTGGCTGGGCGAGGGACGGAATACCAGGCGGGCCTTTCTCGGCCACCGGGTCATCGTCTGGGATCGATGGGGTTGTCTGTCGTGGCGGCGGCGGCGCGCCTGGATCGCCAGCGCCAGCCTCCCCCGGCGCTGTCTCGTCCGCTGCCGAAGGCAGCTCCTGCTGCCCCCCGTCGCCGTCCTCGCCATCTGCGGCGGTGGCGGCCTCGCCGTCGTCCGCTCCCTTGGCGGTGTCAGCAGCCTCCTGGTCGTCACTTTCCGTGACACCGTCCGTTTGCCCCGCGGTCCCGACCGGCGTGGCAGGCGCAGCAGCCTCAGGCTCGTCCTCTCCAACGCCTCCAGATCCTGCATCGGCGATCTCGCCCTGACGCTCCTCGTCGGTGGGAGACGCAGCCGTCCGTTTCTCCGTAGCCGCGTCGTCGGCCCGCTGCGCCGGCGGTGGCGGCGGCAGCGGTGGTCGAGATAGGGGCTTGGCCGCGGCAGGCGCCGGTAGCGGCGCTGGCGGTCGCACGCTCTTGGGGCGCGGCGCCTTTGAGTTTGGCTTGCCGGTTGCCTTACCGGTTGCCGGAGCGTCGTCGACGGCTGTTTTGCTCTTCGTCTTGATGGCGACGGTCAGCTCTTCGCTCAAATCAGCCATGTGCATGGCATCCCGAGGAATGGTTGGTCTGTCTTCCGGCGCGGCGCTGTCCTCCGGCTCGAGCTCCTCGATCGCATCGATAACCTCCGGGGGCGGCGACGCGCCTGGATCAGGGCTCTCTGCGGGGCGGTCCGCGGCAGACTCGAGCGTGCGTCCGAGCTCACTCACCTCGAGCTGCTCGACGGTGTTCTCGGCCGCGTCGTCCAACTCCACGGGAACATCCTCAGATGCGAGCTGCTCTCTGGGCGGCGGCTTGTCGCTCATAGCTCATCTTCTCCGTCCAGGGGTCTGGCTGCTGCTCGCACTTGGTCGGCTGGTCGCCGATCGGGTGAGACCGTTAGGGCCTGTCCGAGCTGGATCGACCCGGCGGTCCGGTCGAAATTCGGCACTGCGCCCGCTTCGGCAAAGACCACGGTGGTCGAGCCGAGGTGGAAAACCCCAACCTCGGCCCCTCGGTCGAACACTCTCGGGGCGTCAGGCACATGGGTGCCGAAGGGCACGTCACGTCCGGTGATTCCGGTGACGGTGATGCGGCCGACGATCATTGCGGCCACCATGACCAGGGTCACCTGCCCGTATGAATCGGTGTCCAGGGCAATGGCAACGCGCCGATTGCGGACCAGGAAACCGGGGATGTGGCGCTCGCTGATCCGGTTGACGGGAAAGAGATCGCCTCGGTAGGAGCGCACCTCACGGAGCGAGCCGGCTGCTGGCGCATGGACGCGGTGGTAGTCCCGCGGTGACAGGTAAACCACGGCGAATTGGCCGCCTGCGTAGCGCTCGGCCTCCTCAGGGCTGCCGAGCAAGTCGACGGCGCGATAGGAATGTCCCTTGACCTCGATGAGGCCCTCGGGCGTCACCGTACCGCTGGCGATCAGTTGGCCGTCCGCAGGGCTGACCAGTCCGTGATCGACCGGGGGATAGGAGCGCGCACCCGCGCGCAGCGAGCGGGTGAAGAAGGCGTCGAAACTGCCATAGGCTGGCTGGTCGTTGAGCGAAGCTGCTTCGCCCAGATCGACGTCATAGGCCCGCACATAGGCGCCCACCGCAGCCCGGGACAGCGCTACCGGCAGCTCCAAGTCGCACAGCATCCCGACCGCGCGGGTGATGCGGGTGCGCGGAAGCACGCGAAGAAGTTGCGCAAAAGCGTAGGTTCGCACGTTCACGACAGGTCGCGACGTAGATTGAGTGCCCGTCTCCTGGGGCCAGCCAGAAAGTGATAGCGACGTAGGCGCGATGCTAGTGCCGAGACACCCAGGACACAAACGCTGATTGTCGCAGCGGCGCAAGAGGCCGGTGCGCTATACGCCGAGGTTTCGGAAGCCTGCAGTGGCCTCGAGCAGCGGTGCCCGAGGCCCCCTGGTTCAGACTATTTCGAGTAGATCTGCGCGCCAGCGACGCCAGCTCCGGCAGTGGCCCTGATGATCACCTTGGCCGGGCCGCCCACCGGGAGTGGATTCTTGAAGCAGTTGCCCCCACCGCCGACGATGGCTTGGGGACCGGTGCCCTGATCTTGCGCAGCGGTGTACGGGGGCAGCGGGGGCTGGTGCAGCACGATCTGGATATCCAGCTCGGTGATGCCCATGCCAAGCCCGACAACCGCGTAACAGCGGCCTGGCTGAATCTGGAAAGGCTGCTCGAGGACCTGTCCTTGCTGGAACTGGCCCGCAAAGGCGGCTCCGTCGGGACGCATGCCGGCGGTCTCTTTCTGCGCCAACCCTTGAAGCATCTGTGCGACTCCCGGCGGGGCTGGGATCGGGGTGGCGTTGCCGCCTGAGGCCCCGGCTGTGCCGGTTGCTGCTGGCGGCGGCGCGGTGGCCGTGGGCTGGGGCTGGCCATAGCCTGGCTGCCCTGGCTGCCCGTAGCCCGGCTGTCCGGGCTGCCCGTAGCCTGGCTGCCCTGGTTGCCCTGGCTGTCCGTAGCCCGGCTGTCCGTAGCCCGGCTGCCCCGGCTGCCCATAGCCCTGATTGGCATCGTATTGGGACGGGTCATTGGGGTCTGGGGTGTCACTGCAAGCAGCGATCAACGCGCAGCAGGCGATCGCCGCGGGTGCGATGGAGAAAAAGCGCATGGTGGCTCCTTTGGTTCCTCGACTCTGGGGTACCTCGGTCATTTCGGCACCTCGACTGTACGCCACGATGCGGATGAGACCGCTGGGCGCAGGACGGCGGCTGCCGTCGCGGTGAAAACGCGTTGCGTAGCTCACTCCTTACACGAACCAGAGGCTGGCTCGCAAGTGCTGCTATCTACAACAGAAAGCGTGGACAGCCCGACCTCTGGTCGCTCCTGGGCCGGGCTCGGAGGGGAGGGGAGGTGCCGCTGCGAAGCCCAGCAGCTGCTCAACAAGCGTCTCAATGCCCTGACGAACAGGGCCCGCGAGGGCGGCAAGAGCGCCTAGCCCTCGGCAGCGATCATCCCATCGAAGATCCGATCCATGACTTTCTCGAAGCGCACGATGTCGAAACGTGCACCGCTTGCGAGCCAGTCGTTGTGCCCCCCTGGCCCTGGGAAGTGGCCGACGATGTCCAGGTGATCCCCCTTGCCAATCCACAGCGGTGTGCCCCATATCTGCGAGGAGAGCGGGACGACGCCATCGCTCGCGCCGGGATCCGGAATTTCGCCCAACATGTCACGGAGCAGGGCGTCGATGCCTCCTGGCGGCGCACAGGGATAGCGCTCATCCTGTTCGGCTGTGACGCGATACATCAGGTGGAACAGAGCGGCGGACACGACGGCCCAAGGGGAGCGGATGTCGTGGAGCCAGTCGAGCACCCCGGTCGGTGGCGCGTAACTGGCCACGCAGTGGTAGCGAACCGTGGGCCGGTCCCCCACGCCAGCGTGGAACAGGTCCATCGCCTCCGGCATCAGCTGCACGACGCCTCCCTGATCGCCCCGTACCTGTTGCAGCCAGTCGTGCAGGCCGCGGCTGGATGCTTCGTCGAGCGCCCGGGTGACGGTGTCGGTGAGCTTGTCGACCAGGGCGACCTCGAACCCCACCGAGTCCCCTGTCCGGCCGAGGGCGGCCACCAAGGCCGAGGCGGTCGCCAGCGGTGGTGCCCCGAGCTTCAGAGCCGTCACGGTGACGGCGCTCATCGCGTAGAGCAGTTGCTGTCCTTTGGCGGTGGCAAAGAAGCTGGCCAGGGGCGTCCCATAGTGGGGCGTGTTGACGGTGGTGATCGACTTCAGCCGTCCTAACCACCCCCGCTGCGAGCTCCCCTGGTGGCTGAGCTGACTGGACGGTGACGCGACCAGCCTGGCATCCAATCCGCCGGTCGAGTGGCCAAGGATATGAATGGGGCCGTCGTCGGTCCCGGCGGTGTGGGCCAGCATCTGGGCCAGCTTGGCCGCCCGACGCCGGATGGACGAGGTGGGATGAACCTCGACCACTCGGATCTCGGGGCGGCGCCCCTTGGCACGGAAGCGCTTGGCAAGCCCGTGGCTCAGATGCTCGAAGTAATCGTAGGCGGCGAGCCGTGCGAAACCGAACATCCCTGGGGCAAGGTAGACGCGAGCTGGAGGCATGGGGCTGACCCATAGAATGTGGAACCGTCTTGGTTCCACGTCTAGGCTCTTGTCCCATGGTGGATGCCACGCCTGCTCGCGAGATCGAGCGCTCCATTTCGATCGCGCTAGCTCGCAAGGGGATCGCGGGCACGGTAGTGCTGCGGGGCACCACGGTGGAGCTGCACGGCAGCGGACCAGCAGTCATCGCCATCGACGTGAGCGATTGGGTCGACCAGTGGCAGTTACTCCCGCCAGAGATGTGCGATCGCCGCGCTGAGCTCGCGGCCGACCGGTTGAGCCGCGCTGCAAGTGGCTCACGACCTCCCCGCGCGCTCCCCGGTCGGACTTGGGAGACCATCAAGAAGACCCTCGCGGTCCTGGTCGTGCTGGCGATTGCAGGTGCGGTAGTCTTCTGGTTGCGCCAAGCGGGCTTCTTCGGCCAGTCCGTCCAGAGCGGTGGCGCTGGTGGTGCGGCGCCTGGAGCCTCAGACGAAACGGTTGCGGGGGCCAAGGCCCGCACCGAACGGGCCTGCGAAGCAGCACGCCGGCGCATTTATGCGGGCGCATCGATGGGCATCGACGTGGAAGGCTGGGTGGTCGAGTTGTGGCTCGCTCGGCCTGCCGACCAGGGGGACCTGGCCGCGGACCCCAAGCTGGCGGCACGGTTGAGAGCGCTGCCTGGTGACCTCGAGCCAGCAGGACCGGCCGAAGCCACCGTAGCGCGTGACACGGCCACCAGGCTCGGTGCCGCGAGCGCAATCGTGCAGCTGAACGGCGGCTACGTGGCGTCGTTTTTCGATGTCGAGGGACGCAAGCGGCTCCAGCAATGGGTCGGCTCGGCCGCCGCGGCTGTCGGCGCCCACTATGCCGCCCTGTCGGCGCGCTGTGACCACCTGAGCACCCATGACGTGGGCGCCTGGTACGCTGGCCCTGACGAGACTGCTGTCTGGGTGGCATTGCTCTACGACGCCGGGCTCTTCGCCTCGCCACCGGCCTTCGACCTCGATGTCATCGATGCTCGAACCGGGACGCTGCCTGGGCTGCGCAGCGGGACGGTCAAGCTCGACGCCGCGGGGGCTGCCGAGTTGCTGCGCCAACTGGGCGGACGGATGGAACTGGTGCCACCCGCTGGCGAGGGCGTCGCTTTGACCACCCTGAGCTTTCCACTTGGTGGCCCGACGCGAGCCACCAAGGCCGCTCGTGAGATCGCGGGTCAGCTGTAGAGCCTGCCCAGATGGATCTGCGCGAACCCGCTGTGCCCCGCGGCGCCCGCCCTCCGCCGGGTGGCGGCGGGCGCCGCGGGGCACAGCGGGTTCGCGCTTCGCACGACGTCTGGCCGGCGCACTCGTTGTTTCCGAGGGGTTTTTGGAAAACCCCTCCCCAGCGCGGGGCGCTGGGGCCCCTCCCCAAAGGGAAAGCGCAAGAGGCCCTCGAGATGGGAAGAGCTGGGGGGCTGCCAGGAATGAGACGGGCCGCCGGTGGGCACTCGGAAGACAATTAGTCGCCGATGTGGATGAGCGAGAAGACCGGCACGTCGCTCGCCGTCAGGTCTCGGAGCTTGTCGGCTCCTTTCAAGAAGTCGAGCTCGACCACGAAGACGAAGGCGGCGACGACACCGCCTTGGGCTTGAACGAGCTGCACCGAAGCTGCGGCCGTGCCTCCTGTGGCGAGCAGGTCGTCGACGATGAGGACCTTGTCGCCCGGGGCAATCGACCCCTTGTGCATCTGCAGACGGCCTTCCCCATACTCGAGGGAGTAACTGACCTCGTCGACGTCAGCAGGGAGCTTGCCGGGCTTCCGGATGGGAACGAAGCTGTTGTTGAGCCTGGCGGCCAAGGCGCCGCCGAAGATGAAGCCACGAGCTTCCATGGCCACGGTGTGGTGGATGTCCGCGCCGATGAATGGTTGAGCCATCAGGTCGAGCACCATGTTCAGCCCCCGCGGGTCGCCGAGCAGCGGGGTGATGTCCTTGAACATGATGCCCGGCTTTGGAAAGTCGGGAATCGTGCGCAAGAGCGAGGTCAGATAGGCCACCGCATGGGCTGAAGGTAAGGCTGTTGGGTCGATGGTCAGCGCTTTGGTCTGTTCTTGAACACTCATGAATCACATCTCTCCGATGAGACCGAGCCCGAGGTTGCCATCACCGCTGACTATTGGGGCCACGGTGACTCGTCCGACTGGGTTGCGGACCCACACCTTCTGCTGGGCCGTCAAACCGGCGATCAATAGTCCGAGCCCACCAGCCTGGGCGAGTCCATCGACGACCAGAGTAAAGGTGCCGATGGCGGAGGTGTTGGCAGTTCCCATGGTGATGAAGGGGCCGGCAAGGGGAATGAAGAGGGGAACGAAGTCCTCCGCTTCCCGTTGGTTCTCATCCTGGAAGGCCGCCGCCACGGCTGCGGACAGCAGCCACGCAGAGCCGAAGGTCACACTCCCGGCAATCACCAGACCCTTCCGAATGCGGGTGTCCAGGTGGTAGCCCTCCGGTGCCGGGTCGCCCTCCTCGTAGGGCAGGGTACGGGGCGGCGGTAGGGGAGGGACGCCATAGTTGTAGTCTGGCGGCAGAGCGGGCGGGTAGCCGTAGCCCGGCGGCGGTGGATAGCCGTAAGGGGGCGGGTCGCCGTACCCTGGGGGCGGGTAGCCGTTGCCCGGCGGTGGCGTCCCGGCTGGCGGTGGCACCGGCGCGGTAGGCGGGGGTGGAGGGCCTGGCGGTGGCGGTGGCGCCTCTCCAGGTTGCTCCTCCCCCGGCTCGTCCCGAGGCGGGCGCTTACCCTTGCCCGGTGGCGGCACCGGCGGCGCGGGTTGGCCGGTCGTCGCGGCCGGAGGTGGCGGCGGCAGCGGCAGCGGAGGGGCCGGCGGCGGGGGTTGGGCGTGACTGGTCACAGCGACCGCCGCGCAGAGCAGAAACGCACCAGCTCCGAGGGGCGCTCGGGGTGCCCGCTTCGAATTCTGGAGCACAATCAAGCTAGGCCTATCCATTGCAGATCTCCATTACCGAGAGCGCAGCCGGCGCCCCCACCAGAGCGTAATACACCTTGGCCCGCGATCGGGACCCAAGAGGCGACCGAAGGCGATCTGGCGCCAGTCGCCCATCTGTCGAGCCCCCCGCACCCCGCGCTCAGTCCCGCTCAGCTGCGGGGCGCGCGCTCTACTCCGAGGCGGCCATACTTATGAATCGAGAACATCAAGGCGACCAAGCCGGCCAGGACGACCACCGCCCCAACGAGGGACTCGCCGACCCCCACCAGGCCGAGGCCCACTACCGTCGTGGAGCCCGACAACGCCAGGCGACGCTGCTGGGTCAAAGCGGCCAGGGGCCCCGTGGCTGCAGGTCGAGTCTCGGGGACCGCACGCCGGGCGCGGCGCTTTGGGCGACGCTTAGGCCTCGGCCGGGGGCGAGGGCGATCGACCGGGTCGCTCATCGCTTCTTGC
>JAUVCD010000510.1 GCA_030590865.1 Myxococcales bacterium
ACGGGAATGCCGTGGTCGCGCGCGGCGGCGATCACCGCGCCGCTCACCTGCGGCGTCACCACCCCCTTGCCGTAGTCGGAGAGCACCACCGCGTCCGCGCGCCGTACCTGCTCCTCGATCGATCCGAGGAGCCGGTCCGCCGAGGCGGCGATGACCTCGCCGACGCCCAAGAGCGGCTCGGCCCGCAACTCCCCCTGCAGCTGCCCCTCGTCGTTCACTGGTGCCAACCGCATGTGGCCTCGGGCATCGGGCAGAGCAATCCAGCCAGGCACCAAGTCTGGCACTCCGCTGCCAACATTCTCCGCAGCCACGAGCTGCTCTTGGGTGCCGCCCGCTGCGCCGACCAAGAGGGCGGTCACCCGTCCCCCATGGGCACCTGACGGAGTGTCATCATCACGCCAAGTGATGAGGGCTGCGCCGTCTTTGCCAAGCTCGAGATCGAAGGCGAGCACGTGACCGGACCGCGGGGTTACCGGCCGAGGCTCGCCGGACGGCTGGCCCGTCTCGTCGAGCGGCACCAGCTCGAGCCAGCTCGGCTCGATGCGCTCAGCTGCGTAGCGACCATCGGGGGTCGAGTCCTTGCGGCTCGGCTCGGCGGTGTGGCGCGCGGCCACATAGGCAAGCCAGAAGCCCCCTGGACGGGCCACCACTCGGGGGATCTCGGCGGCCACTCCTTCGGAAGAGACCGTCTTGCCGGCCTGGGTCAGCTCCAGCGCCTCGCGGCTCACCACGGCGACCATGACGCTGGCCCGCTTGCCATCCTCGGTCACGTCGTCCCAGCTCACCACGCCAACCCGGCTGCCGATGGCCAAGTCGTAGGCTAGCGACTCGTCTCGCCCCTGTTCGATCTCGGCGCCCCATTGAAGCTTGCCGCCCCGCTCCTGCACCAACCGCAAGGCCAACCCGCTGGCATTGGGCTCCAGCAGAGCAGCGACCCAGCCGTCACCGCTCGCTTTGACCGCCGGCGCGTCCATGTCGCCCCGAGCTTGGCCGAGCTCGACGAAGCGGCCCTGGTTGCCCCGGTCATCGAGCAGCGCCACCGCGACCAGCGAAGCGCCGCCCTGGTCGCGCTTGACCCCCACCGCAAAGCCAGCCTTCACGGCTGCGCCGCGGCCGATCTCGGGAGCGAAGGGAGCGAAGCGCTCGACCTCATCACCGGTCCCCCCGTCGGCCACTGGCGGACGGCGTGCCGCACCGACCCGAAAGCCGGCAGCTGGACCCAAAGGCTGGCAGCGTGGCTTTGGAGCGGAGGCGGGGCTGGTCACCCCCCCATCGCGATCGGCGCCCTGGTCCTGGGGCGGATCGGTCGGTGCCCGAATGACGAAAAACGCCACCACGCCGACAATCCCGAGCACCAGCAGCCCCCGGGTCACGATGCTTCCGGCTCCAGGTTGTTGCTCGTCACTCGCCATTGAGCGATCGCTTAGCCCGAATCGGTCCTTCGGAACAGTGCTTTGGCAGTTGCCACCAAGAGGTTTAGAATATGGGGGTGCATGCTTCAATCTTCCTCAGGGTGGCCCTTTGTGCGTTCACCGCCTTTGGGCTCTTTGTAACCTTCGCCGCCTGTGGATCCCGTACCGGGGAGTACGACAAGATCAAGGTCGAGGCCTGCGGGGTCTTGGGCGAGAGCTGCGAAGGCACCGCCGATTGCTGCGACGGGCTGTTGTGCAAGGACCAGATCTGCAAACCCGAGCAGATCTGCAAACCTGACGGCGAGGCCTGCGAGACAACGGTCGAGTGCTGCAACCTCAATTGTTTCGGCGGGTTCTGTGGCGGCACCGAGTGCACGCCCGACGGACTGGCCTGCACCAGTCATGGCGAGTGCTGCTCCCTCATGTGCGAGAACGGCTTCTGCGGCGGTTCGTCCTGCACCCCCGACGGCGGCGCCTGCGTGAATCCCGAAGAGTGCTGCGGGGGCCAGTGCACCGACGGCTACTGCGGCCCACCCATCTGCAAACCTGATGGCGCGGTCTGCTTCAGTGACGAGGAGTGCTGCACCAGCCCGTGTATCGACAACCTCTGTGGCGGCAGCCCTTGCCAACCCGACGGCTTTGCTTGCACCACCAACGAGCAGTGCTGCAACCTCAACTGCGAGAGTGGATTTTGCGGCGGCATCCCATGCAAACCCGACGGAGTCCCTTGCACGACTGCCGAGGAATGCTGCTCTTTCGAATGCGGGCCGGACTTCGTCTGCGGCCCCAGCGGCTGCAAGCTAGTCGGCGAGAGCTGCACCACCCCCAGCGAGTGTTGTAGCGGCCTGTGCCAGGGGAATGTTTGCATCGATCAACCTTGCACGCCCGACGGCCTTCCCTGCCTCAACCACCAGGACTGCTGCAACTTCTACTGCGATCCCAACACGGCCCTCTGCGGCCCCAGCGCCTGTACCCCCGACTGGAATCCCTGCAATTGGGACAACGAGTGCTGCAGCGGCTACTGCAACCCGAATTTCATGATGTGCACGCCGCCTTGTCTGCCTGACGGCCTCCCGTGCAACTTCAACGAAGAGTGTTGCTCCCTGTATTGCGACCCGATGAGCCAGACCTGCGGGTTCAACACCTGTCTGCCCGATGGGCTGCCGTGCAGCTTCAATGAAGAGTGCTGCAGCTTCTATTGTGACCCCAACTCGGGTCTGTGCGGTTTCAGCACCTGCTTGCCCAACGGCGCGTTCTGCAACTTCGACCCCGAGTGTTGCAGCAATTTCTGCGACCCCAACTCGGGTCTCTGCGCCATCCAGGGCTGCACGCCTGACGGCGGTTTCTGCACCAGCGGCTTCGAGTGCTGCAGCAACACCTGCGAGAACAACGTCTGCGTACCCGGCACGATCTGCAAGCTCGACGGCTTCTCCTGCAACTCGCCGTCCGAGTGCTGCAGCAACCTGTGCACCGCCGGAATCTGCGGTGATGGCTCTTGTCTACCCCAGGGGTCGAGCTGCCAAACGACGCCCCAGTGCTGCTCGCCGATGGTATGCCAGGGCGGCCACTGCGGGGTTCCAGTCGATGGGGGCAGCTGCTCTCTCGATCCAGGGGGAACCCCCTGTAGCCAGTGCATCGTCAACAGCTGCTGTACCCAGACCGAGAACTGTCTGGACAACAGCAGCTGCGCCCAGGATATGGGCTGCTTCCAGACCTGCGTCATCGGTGGCACGCCGCCAGGACAGTGCCAGTCGAGCTGCTGCAGCAACTCGATCTGCAGCACCTGGACGAGCTGCGTCTCCACTAACTGCGCCACACTCTGTTATCCGTAGCCTGCTGGCCAGAGGTCGTGCGGGGCTGCTGTCCCTTGCCTCCGCCAGGCGGATGAGGCACGCCCCCAAGTGCCTATGCTGCGACCTGGGCGTTTACTCATCCCTGCCACCGAACGGCTCTTCCGACACATCGAAGGGGACGCCGAGTGGCGCACTGCGGTCGAGGCCGTCGCTCGTCGGGGGCCGGTGGTCTACGTGCTCCGCAACGTATCGGCGGTCGACTACCTGGCACTGGAGCATCTGACCCATCGGATGGACTTGCCGCGCATCGGCTTCGTCAACGATCTGCCAGCGCCTTTCGCCCCTCAAAACGGCACCAGTGGGCTCGAGCCCGCGGAGCAACTGCGGGAAACCGTTGCCGCCGGCCACTCTGCCGCCTTGTTCGTGAAGCGAGCACCGACCCGAACCAGCACGACCCGCCGAGGTCGTAGTGAAGGTGCCACCCTGCTCGAATCACTCTTGGCCCTGCAAGCCGCTGGTGGCGAGCGTGAGATCATGATGATGCCCCAGACCTTCGTTTGGGGCGGGCGGTCCGAGCGCCTGGGTTGGTCACTGGTCGACACCATCTTCGGCCCCGCCGACTTTCCCGGCGAGCTACGCCAGGCTGCCCAGTTTCTCGCCAACCGCGGGAAGTGCCAGCTGCGAGCCGGCGAACCCTTGAGCCTTCGTGAGTTCTTGCAGCGACAAGGCTCAGACCAGCCGACGCCAGCGCTGTTGCGACAGCTCACCTATGCCCTCTTGCGCAAAGTGGAGCGCGAACGACGCACCATCGTGGGCCCGGCGCGGAAGGCGCCGGATCGACTACGTGAAGAGGTCGTTCAGAGCCCCAAGCTCCAGAAGGTCATTCGCGAGCTGGCCGGACCAGGCGAAGGCCGCGCACTGCTCACCGACAAGGCGAGGACCATCCTCAAGGCCATGCAGACCATCCCGGATCCCGAGACGGCTCGAGGCTTCGAGCTGGTCGCCGAGACGGTGCTCGAGCACGTCTTTGCCGGCTTCGACATCGATCGCGAGGGCCTGGAGCGACTGCGTCAAGTGTGCGGCGACGGCGCGGTGATCTTGCTCCCCAGCCATCGAAGCCACGTCGACTACCTGCTCATTTCCTGCCTGCTGCTCCGAAACTCGATTCAGATTCCGGCCATCGCTGCAGGCGAGAACCTATCCTTCTTCCCTGCTGGCCCGCTCCTGCGCCGTGGCGGAGCTTTCTTCATCCGGCGACGGGTTCGCGGCGATCGGCTCTACGCGGCCGTCTTGAATGCCTATTTGCGGCGCCTGGTTCGAGACGGCCACATGATCGAGTTCTTCCTCGAGGGGGGGCGCTCGCGGACCGGCAAGCTGCTGCCACCCAAGCTCGGCCTGCTCAACATGATCGTCGCGGCAGCGCTGTCGCTGAACAGTCACCGAATCTTCTTCCAGCCCGTCTCCATCGGCTACGAACGGCTCATGGAGGAAGGGGCCTACGCCCGTGAGCTCTCGGGCCAGAAGAAAGAAAAGGAAAACGCTGCCGCGCTGCTCGGCATCAGGCGGGTGCTCACCGATCGCTGGGGCCGGGTCAACGTCCAATTCGGACAACCCTTCGAGCTCAGTGAACTCCGCGACGCAGCGGGCTTTTCCCGAGGCTCGGACGTCACTCCGACGGGCCGCCGGGCGATCGTCAAGCGCCTCGCCCACCAGGTGATGAATGAAGTGAACCGGGTCACAGCGATCACGCCGGGCGCTCTGGTGGCGCTCGTGCTGCTCAGCTACGGGCGCCGCGGCGTCGGCTACCGCGACTTGGTCGCTCATTGCCGTAGGCTCCTCAAAATGATGCTGCGGCTCGGTGCCCGCGCCACCCCCTCAGCGGTACGACGAGACAGCGACGAGCTGCGGGAGGGCGGCATCCGCGAGGTGCTCAAGCTCTACGTCAAGGGTGGCCTGGTCGAACAGCACGTCCCGGGCGATACGCTCACCTCCGAACGCCGCAAGCGCGCGGCGCTCTACACGGGCACCGACGTCATCTTCACCGTGCCCAACGCCAAGCGCCTGCGACTCGATCTGGCGAAGAACCCGATCATCCACTGGCTGGTCGACCGGGCGTTGATCGCCGTTGGCCTCTTGTGCCGTCCTCAACCAGGCGAAGACAGTCGCCCAGACCAGGGCCCAGCCATCGAAAATGACACCTTGCGCACCCGGGTACTGTCCCTTTCGCGGCTATTCAAATACGAGTTCATGTATCGAGTCGATGCCCCCTTCGACGAGATTTTCGACGAGGTGCTCGGCGACATGGTCGACTGTGGCGAGCTGTCCGTCCAAGACGGCCGCGTCGGCTTCGGCCCAGGCCACGATGGGCTCGCCGGCTCGGCCTGGCTCACCTTCCACGCAACGCTGATCCGAAATTTCATCGAGGCTTATCGCATCGCAGCCCGCAGCCTGGCTGGCTTGGTCAAGCGGCCGATGGACCGCAAGGATCTGTTGACCCGAGCGCTCCGTACCGGTGAGCGCATGTTCCTGGAAGGTGAGCTCGAGCGGAGCGAAGCGGTGTGCCGGCCAGTGATCGACAATGCGCTGTCGTCGTTCTGCGACCAGGGTTACGTGCAGCAAGACGACGGCACCCTGGCGCTGGCCGAATCGTTCCGCTCCGACGACGCGGTCCAAGCCATCGAGATGCGCGTCACCGCTTATCTGCGGCGCACTGGCGAAGACGAGCCTTGGGCCTAGGCCCGCTTGAAGTAGCTCAGCAGGGCGTGCAGGTTGGTCATCGGGTGGGAGGGGCAGCCGGGGATGAACAGATCCACCGGCAGCAGGCTCTCCAGGCCGTCGGCGATCTCGGGGCTATCGCGGAACACACCGCCGGAGATCGCACAGTTCCCCACGGCGATGACCACCTTGGGCGCCGGCATCGCCTCGTAGGTCGAGAGCAGAGCGGCCTTCATGTTCCTCGAGATCGGTCCGGTCACCACCAATCCGTCCGCGTGGCGCGGTGAGGCCACGAAGTTGATGCCGAAGCGAGCGAGATCGAAGAAGGGTGTGGCGAGCACGTTCAGATCTGCTTCGCAGGCATTACAGCCGGCGGCTGAGACCTGTCGAAGCTGCAGCGAACGCCCGAAGAGCTTCTTGAAGTGCTGCTTGGAGTGGGCCGCTAGGTCGGGGAGCGAGCCGTCGGTCACCAGGTGTTTGCGCTCCGCCGTGGCCAGCTCGAAGTTCCGCGTGAAGGAGATGAACTTGCCCTTGGACAGACGCTCGCACGTGCCACAGGAGGTGCAGAGCCCCAGATCGAGGCTTCGATCCGACCCGTTCAGCGCAGCCTGTGGACAGGCCTCGACACAGCGCTCAACCAGCTCGTCAGGGGCATCTGGATCGAGGACGGGCCGCCCTCGATAGCGGGCCGGGAGCTCGACCTTCGCCCGCGGATAGCGCGAGGTCTTGCAGCCCTGTTCGAACCGGTTCTTCAGTACGTTGAGCACGTCAGTTTACTCGGGGCTCATAGGTCGTGCCCGCAATAGGACAGATTGAAGCTCTTGTTGTTCAGCGGGAAGTCGGAGATGCCGGTGTCGCGCAGAGACATCGCCAGTCCGTTCCAGTTGTGGAAGGAGGGATCCTTGATCTTGTAGCGCTGGATCTTCCCCTCATCATCGGTCAGCAAGCAGTGGGACACCTCCCCACGCCACGCCTCATTAACCGTCACGACGAAGGACGAGGGCTGAAGCGAGTGGACCTCATGCTCGACCAATTCGGTCCGCACCGGTTCGTCCAGCAGGGACTCGACGATGGACAGCGACTGGAGAATCTCGTCCGCCCGGATGCGGGCGCGAGCGTATACGTCACCGCTCGGCGTTGGGACTTCCGGGATGTCCAGCGACCCATAGTGCTCGGTGGGAAAGCAGCGGCGCGCGTC
>JAUVCD010000333.1 GCA_030590865.1 Myxococcales bacterium
GTCGGCGGTGCACTCGTTGCCATCATCCCCCGGATCATTGGCAGGCACGTTGCCATTCACACCGCCATTGCCGTCACACACTCGCGTGTTGCAATCGCCAGGAGTCTGGGATCCCGATGGAGCGGGGGTCGAGCTCGAGTAGTCGACGATGACGCAGCTGTGGCTGCTGCAATCGTCTTCCTCACAAATGCCATCGCTCAGGCTGCACTGGGTGTCGAGGTTGCACTCGACGCAGACCCCGTTTCCGTCGCACCAGTAGCCGCCGTTCTGGGAACACGACGTCGTGTCCGGGCGAGCCGGGTGAATGTTGGCGCCGCCGGAGCACCAGTCGTAAGTACACTCAATCCCATCGGGAGTCGGGTCGTTGATGTTGGACGACTTAATACCGCCAGTGCCATTGCAGCGCAGCTCCTGGCAGTCGCCCACCGTCTGATCCTGTGATGGCAGCGCCGTGTTGTCAGGCGTGTCGGTGTAGTTACATTGGCCCCCACTGCAGTAGTGGTCGCGACAGAACACATCGACGGGGCACTGGTTGTTCTGGGTGCAACCAACACAAATGCCAGTGCCGTTGCAGTAGAGCGCCCCCTGAGAGCCGCAGGGGTAGTTCGCCGCCTCGTAAGGGTTCGACGGAGTGGTACCGCTACAGATGTCCTGGGTGCAGTCGTTGTTGTCGTCAGGCAGATCAGTGGGGTTGGCGTTCTGCGTGATGCCGCAAGCGCCATCGCATACCTGGGTCTTGCAGTCGTCAGGCTGCTGCGCCGGGGTGGCCGTATTGATGGCGGTGCAATCCAGCCCGCACGCTCCAGCGGTGCAGGTGCGGGTCGAGCAGAACGTGTCTGACTGCAGGTGCTCGCATTGGGACGGACCATTGCACTCGACACAATTGCCAACGCCATCGCAGTATTGCTCGTACGTGCCGCCGCCGGCGCAAGCGAAGTTCGCCGGCCGATCGGTGTTGGTCGGCACACCCTCGTTGCACTCATCGAGGGTGCAATCTTCATTGTCCTCCGGAAGATCCGTGTCGTCGATGATGGGCTGCTCGATGCCGCCCTCACAGAGGATGAGTTGGCAATCGCCTGGGTCCTGTTGGGCGCCAGGCGCCTCGACGTTGTTGAGGATCTCTTCCTCACAGATCCCGGTCCCGATGTTGCACGTATTGACGGTACAAGCATTGTCGTCGTCGCACTCTTCATTCGTGATGCAGCCGATGACGCACTCACCGTTCTCGTCGCAATCACCCGGATGGCCGTTTTGGGTACAGGGCCCCTCGGTGTGAACCTGAGTATCGAGGTCCATCTCGATACATTCGTATTCCACACAGGGTTCATTGGGAGGCTTGTCCCCAGGATCTTCTTCAGAGATCGGAGCGCCTGCCACACAGGTCTCGACGGTGCAATCCTGGGCCGTCTGCTGAGGCAAATCGCCATCAGGCAAAGAGCTAGTGGTGCACAGGCCATCGGGCGTGCATTCGCTGACCGTGCACGGATTGCCGTCGTCACACTCGCTGTCCGAGGTGCACGATTGCTCCATCGTGCCCGACCGGGACAGCGCGCAACCGCCCATCGCCAGCACGGCAAACAGTGTCACCAGCCAGCCGCTGACCAGCCACGTCATCCATGACGCACCCTTTTTGGTACGCCGCCCAGAGTCTGCGGTCGAACTCACTTCCCAGCTCCTCGTTGATCCCGCGCCCGCCGGTGGACGCAAAGCAACTACTCACCTCATGGTGCCACGAGAATGCGCAGCACGCGACCCTACATTGTGGGAGATGTAGGGCAAGAATCGACCGAAACGAGGCCCTCTCGACCAGGACCCAAGAGACCGGTGGTGGTCAGCTCGCCTGGTAGAGCCGAGCGTAGCGGCGGGCCGGGCGCTCCCAGCTGAGATCGAGCCGCATGGCGCGACGCCGTAGGGCCGCCCAAGAGGGCACCCGCATCGCCGCGACGGCCCGACTTACAGCGCCGGTCAACCCGGCCGCGGTGGGCTCGTCGAACAGGAAGCCAGTGCCGGTCTCACCATGAGCATCCGCATCGACCACCGTGTCCTTCAGGCCGCCTACCGCGTGAGCAATGGGCAGGGCACCGTAGCGCTGGGCTTGCAGCTGCAGTTGCCCACAGGGCTCGGACCGGGAGGGCACCAGGACGGCATCAGCAGCCGCGACGAGCCGGTGGCTCAAAGGCTCACTGACCGGGCCGAGGTAGGTCGCGTCACCTGGGAGATTGGCGGCGGCCTGGTCGATCGAGGCCGTCAGCTTGTCGTCCCCCTCGCCGCCGATGACCACCCGAGCGTCGGTCCGCACGATGTCCCAGATGGCCTCGGCCAGAATATCGGTCCCCTGCTGCTCGGTCAGCGGGCCGAGCGCCACGAGCAGCGGTCGATCCGGCTCGAGGGGCAAGTCGAGCTCGTGCAACAGCGCGGCTTTGCAGCGACCCTTGTTGGCCACGTCCTCGGCATCGTAGCGAGCGGCCAGGTGAGGATCCGTCGCCGGGCTCCAGCGGGCGTAGTCAATCCCGTTGACGATGGCGACCAGGTCGTCGGACCGTTGTCGGTACACGCCATCCAGACCGTTACCGCCCTCAGGCTGGGTCAGCTCTTCGGCGTAAGAGGGAGAGACGGTGGTCACCACCTTGGCGCTGAGCACGCCGGCTTTGAGCAGGTTGATCTGCTCGTAGAACTCGAGCCCGTCGGGGTGAAAGTCGTCCCAGCTCAGCCCAATCTCGTCGATCGCTTCTTTCGCGAAGCGGCCCTGGTGGGTCCCATCGTGAACGGTGAGCACCGTGCGCACGTCCCGATCCCGCAAGAGGAAGGGCAACAGCGCCGTCGACCAGTCGTGGGCGTGGACCGCATCCAGCGGATTGCCGCTCCGCTCCCGCTTGTCGACGAAAGCCGCCAGGGCCCGGCAGAACAACCCGAATCGGCGCCCGTCTGCAGCATCGGGCTGACCGTCCCCTCCCGGGGCAACAGGCTGGTCGAAGAGGCCCGGCATGTCGATGAAGAGCAGCTCCACACCAGAGCCGAGGCGAGAGTCGAAGAGGGTGGCCTCCATCACCTGATCGCCCACCTGCACCTCGAGGGCCGTCAGGCGGCGGGCGAGCAACAAGCCTGCCTCGTCCACCGAGGGGTAACGAGGCATCGCGATGGTCACCTGGTGCTCCAGCCGCCCGAGCGTCTTGGACAGCGCTGCCACCGCATCGGCACTGCCGCCGGATCTGACGATGGGGGCGACGCCTGAGCAAGCCATCAAGATGTCCATGGCCAGGCCGTGTAGCACAGCCGATCGAGGGAGGGAGCAGTCAAGAGTTGAAAGTCGCAAGCCAATTGTAGAAAGTCGCGGGTGGAGAGCCTGGAGCCTGAGGGTCGTGGCAAAGAAGAGAGCAACCCGGATCGAGCGCCGTGAAGCGCGCTATCGGACCCGCCGCGACGGGATCCAGCGCCCCGCCGAGGTGGAGCCCGACGCAGTGATGCGAGTGCTGCGGGTGCCGCCAGAGCTCTCCGGCATGCGGCTGGACCGCTTCGTCCAGGGCCAGCTGCGGGCGACCAGCCGCACCCGCTCCCAGCTCATCATCCGCAACAGCGCCTTCAGCGCCGCGGGCCTGCGCCTGAAAAAGAACCGCCGAGTCGAGGCTGAAGAGCGGGTCATCCTGTGGCGGCCCCCGTGGGACGAGCTGGCCCCGGAGGTCGATCTGCCGGTGGTCTACGAGGATGACTCGCTGCTGGCCATCAACAAGCCCCCCTTCATTCCGGTGCATCCCACCGCGCGGTTCCATCACAGCACGGTGACCATGCTGATCGCCGCAGAACGACCGGAGGACCATTTGACGCTGCTGCATCGGCTGGACCGAGAGACCAGCGGCGTCTTGCTCCTGGCACGAACCCGCGCCGCCGACCGGGCCGTCAAGATCCAGTTCGAGGCGCGCAAGAACGTGCTCAAGCGCTACCTAGCGGTCAGTTGGAACGTCCCGAGCTGGGATCGGCACACCTGCGAGCTGCCCCTGGAGCAAGACGATCGCAGCGCCTATCGGGTGAAGATGCGAGTCGCCGATCCTGGCGGTGGGCTGCCTTCGGCGACCACCTTCGAGGTCATCGGACGGCGGCGGGGGCAGAACGACCAGGCCTACGCCTTACTCCGCTGCACGCTCCACACCGGCCGCCAACACCAGATCCGGGTGCACCTTGCCGCGCTGGGACTACCGCTGGTCGGCGACAAGCTCTACGGGCCAGACGACAGCCTCTTCGCCCGGGGCGCCGATGGCGAGCTCACCGACGCGGATCGCACTGTTCTCGAGCTCGATCGCCAAGCGCTCCACGCTTGGGATATGGAGATCGATCATCCGGTCAGCGGTGAGCGCCTGCGGATTGAGGCGCCCCTTTACCCAGACCTGGAGTCGTTCTGGGAGGGGTTGGAGGAGGATGGGCGCTAGCGCCAGGAGGCTCGGCGGCGCTACGTCTTGGCCGCATATGCGGCGTCCCAGGGTGCCGCTTGGACGGCCAGTGTCCGCTCGATGCCATGGTGGGGATTGGCCGCCAGATGGCGGAGCACCCGCATGACCGATTCGGGGTCATCGGAGCCGATGGCCTCGGCCAAGGGCTCGGCAGCGAAGGACTCACCCGGCCGGGCACGCAGCCACGCCAGAATCTGAGCCTGAAGCGTCAACACCTCGGCCGCCGCGCGCTTGCCTGACTCGACCCCCGGCTGGTGATAGGCGTTGACGTTGACCATGGTCGCATAGAGGCCGACGGCGCGCTCGTATAGCGCAATGATCGCACCCAGCCGCCGCGCATCCACCTGATCGATGGTGATCAGCAGCGACTCCCGTCCCCGATCGGTGAGCGCACGGCGCGTGCCGTGCAAGAAACCGGAAAGGAAGTCACCACTGGTGATGCCCTTTTCGACCTCCAGGGTTGGCTCGTCGCCTGATCGATCTCGGAGCACCTCGACTAGGGTCAGGAAGAAGTTGTCCGGCCCGTCGAGCAGCTGTTGCACGTAAGCGTGCTGGTCGGTCGAGCCCTTGTTGCCGTAGACGGTGAGCCCCTGGTGGACGCACTTTCCATCCAGATCGTCTCGCTTACCCAGCGATTCCATCACCAGCTGCTGGAGGTAGCGGGAGAGCAACTGGAGGCGATCCTTGTAGGGCACCACCACCATGTCTTTGTGCCCTTGCCCGGTGCCACAAAGATACCAGGCCGCGGCGAGCAGGGCGGCCGGGTTGCAAATGGGCGCCGGCTCACGGGTGGCTTCATCCATTTCTTTGCCGCCGGACAGCAACTCGCTGATGTCGATGCCCTGGAGGGCCGCCGGCACCAGCCCGACCGCCGACATGACGCTGGTGCGGCCGCCGACCCAGTCCCACATGGGAAAGCGCTCCAGGAACAGCTGCTCCCGAGCCACCGCGTCGAGCTTGCTGCCCTCTTGGGTGATGGCCGCGGCATGGCGACCGAAGGTGAGACCTTGAGCCCCATAGGCGTGACTGACCTCCAGCATGCCGTTGCGGGTCTCTTTGGTGCCGCCACTCTTGGACACCACGACGGTGAGGGTAGCGGGCAGCTCCCCACCTAGAGATGCGAGGGTCCGGTCGATCCCGTCAGGATCGGTATTGTCGACGAAGTGGACGGTCATGGGATCCCCTGACCTCGCCAGGGCGTCACAGACCAGCTGAGGACCGAGGGCCGAGCCGCCGATGCCGACGAGCAACACGTGGCGGAAGGCCTTGGCGCGCTCCGGCGCTAGCGAGCCGTTGTGGATGCTCGTCGTGAAGGTACCCAATTGGCCGCATGCCAGGTTGATGGCCTCGCGAATGTCGTCGCTCGGCGCCAGCTCAGGAGCCCGCAACCAATAGTGACCGACCATTCGCTTTTCGTCGGGATTGGCGATGGCTCCTTTCTCGAGCGCGGCCATTTGCTCGAGTGCGCGATGCAGCGCCGGCTCGAGGGCCTTGAGGTCAGCCTCGCTGGCCTGCAGGCGGCTCAAATCGAGAGCGAAGCCGAGCCCCTCGAGGTGCAGCGACAGGCGCTTGTGGCGCTCATAGAGATCCTTGGCGGACGGATGGGTAGCCATGAGCGACAAATAGGCCGCCGGCGCGGCTGCGTCGAGCCCCGCGGACACCAGCGGCTCGCCGGCCGGGTCAGGCCGAGATCGTCATCCCGCCATCGACCACCAAGGTATGACCGGTGACGAAAGAAGCCGCGTCCGAGGCCAAGAAGAGCGCTGCGCCGGCGATCTCCTCGGGCTGACCATAGCGCCCCAAGGGCGTGCGGTCGGTGACCCGCTTAACCATGTCTGGGTTGTGCACAATCGCAGCGGAAAATCGCGTCTCGACCAGCCCAGGCGCGATGGCGTTGACCCGAATGGCTGAGGGGCCGAGCTCGATGGCCAGGGTCTTGGTCATCGAGATCACGGCCGCCTTGGTCATCCCGTAGACGCCCTGCAACGGGGCGCCCATCAGGGCGTTGACGCTGGCCACATTGATGATCGATCCGGGGCGTTGCACCTCCACCCAGTGCTTGGCGGCCGCCTGGGCCAGATCGAGGTAGCCCCGCGCGTTCACCTGGACGGTCTTGTCGAAGACGCCGTGATCAGCGGTCACCAAGGGGCCGAAGTGAGGATTGGTGGCCGCATTGTTGACCACCACGTCGAGCTTGCCGAACCGTTTCAGCGTCGCGGCGATGAGCGCCTCGATCTGCTCCAGCTCGCCTGCATGACACACGTTGGGCGCCACCTCGAGGTCGTCGCCAGTCGCCATGATCCGCTCGGCCGCGGCCTTGATTCCCTCTTCCTTACGGGACGAAATCGCCACCTTGGCGCCGCTCTGGGCGAACACGCGGGCGATAGCCTCGCCGATCCCGCGGCTTGCGCCGGTGACGATCGCTACTTTGTCTTGGAGATGGATGTGGGCAGGCATGTGTCCTCCGGTGGCACCCTAACGCCAAAAGGACCGCAATTCACCCGCCCCTGTGCGGCTGGTCCGCCACCGCCCGGCCTTGAGTCGACAAACGGTGGTTGACCTCCGCCCGGCCCCTGGCGACAAGCAGCGCAGATGACCACGACGAGCCCCGCAGAGCGGTCGATGATGTTCGGCCACCCCACCGGCCTGTTCACCCTGTTCTTCGCCGAGATGTGGGAGCGTTTCTCCTTCTACGGCATGCGCGCCCTGCTGATCTTCTACATGATCAAGGGCTTCCTCGGCCTCAACGATAGCCAGGCCTATGCCGTCTACGGAGCCTATGGGGCGCTCGTCTACATGACGCCCTACTTCGGCGGCATGCTGGCGGACCGGATCCTCGGCCAGCGTCGGGCGGTGGTACTCGGCGGGCTGCTGATGGCCGGTGGCCACCTGCTGATGACCGTGGAGCACAGCTACGCCTTCTTTGGCGCTCTGGCGATGATCATCTGTGGCAACGGGTTCTTCAAGCCCAACATCTCCACCATGGTGGGCACGCTCTACCCGCGGGTCAGCGTCAAGAAGGACATCGGCTTCACCATCTTCTACATGGGGATCAACCTCGGCGCAGCGCTGGCGCCGATCCTCTGCGGCTACGTGGGCGAAGCCTACGGCTGGCACTATGGCTTCGGGCTCGCCACCGGCGGCATGCTCATTGGAGTCGCCATCTTCGTGATGCCCACCCGGGTGACCCAGGCGCTGATCCTCATCGGCGCGCTCAGCACCTCCATCGCCATGCCCTTCCTGCAAGACTCGTGGTTGCAGCTGGGGGTGCGAATCGTCATGGCTCTCGCGCTCACCACCGGCGGCGCCATCGCCTTCACCGCCCTGGGGCGCGGCGGGCTTCCCGAGGGCACCGGCGCGCCGCCCAATCCCGAGCTGCTCACCCGCAAGCTGGGCGGCTTTCTCCGAGTGGACTGGGCCGTGTACCTCGGCGCCCTGCTGGCCGTTCCGCTCTTTGCTTTTGTGGTGCAGCGCAACGAGATCGCCAAGTGGGTTCTGGTGGTCACCGGCGTGGGCGCTCTCACTTACATCCTCTACCAGGCGTTCGTGCGGTGCACCAAGGTGGAGCGCGAGCGCCTCTTCGTCGTGCTCTTCCTGTTCTTCTTTTCCATGCTGTTCTGGGCCTTCTTCGAGCAGGCCGGCAGCAGCGTGAACAACTTCACCGATCGCAACGTCGATCGGGTGTTCGAGTCCCGGCAGGTCACCCAGCAAGACGTGGGCTCGACCATGAAGTTCCGAGTACCGCTGCGAACCAAGGAAGCGGATGGGGCGCTGGGCGAGCTCCCCCTGCTCAGCCAGGAGCAACTCGGCCGGCTGAACGACGATGGGCGCATGAAACAGGCCATCGCTACGGCTGTGCGGGCGGAGGAGCAACGCCGGGGGAAGCTGACCCTCGAAGAGATCGACGAGCGGGTCGCAGCGGTCGACAAGTACCCAGTGCTCACCATGTCGGGCCTGTCGGCGCTGCGCTCTGCCGCCGCCCGGGACGAGGCCAGTGCCGACCAGAAGGTCGTACAGTGGAAGGTGGCCCCCAAGAACGTGGGCATGGGGATCGGCTCCTCTGAAATCCCCGCCGCCGAGTTCCAGGCCGCCAACCCCATGTTCATCCTGCTGTTTGGGCTGCTCTTCAGCGGGTTGTGGGCCTTCCTTGCCGCCCGTAAACGCGATCCGAGCCCACCCATCAAGTTCGCCTTCGGCCTGCTCCAGCTCGGGCTGGGGTTCGGAGCCTTCTGGTACGCCGCTCAGAGCGCCGATCCGCGTGGCATGGGCGCCATGTCGTGGCTCTTGCTCGGCTACCTGTTCCAGACCACCGGCGAGCTCTGCCTCTCACCGGTGGGTCTCTCGGCGGTCACCAAGCTGTCACCGACTCAAATGGTGAGCACCATGATGGGCGCGTGGTTCCTCTCCACCGGCATCTCGAACTACCTGGCCGGCGTGATCGCCAGCCTCACCGGCGTCAGCCACGGCGGCGGCGGATCTCAGTGGATACCGCCCCCGACCGACACGGTGAACACCTACGGCGATGTGTTCGGCACCATCGCGCTCACCGCCGCCGGCGCAGCGGTAGTCTGTTTCGCCATGTCCCCGCTGCTCAAGCGGTGGATGCACACCGAATTGGATGACGAGCCAGACGAGGGGGCCGGGCCTTCCCAGCCACCTGAAGCGACGACTTCGGACCCTGTGGTCGCCGGATAGGCCTGAGGCTCGACGGCTCGAGGGCTCGGGGGCGCGACGGCATGTCCTGACGCTGGCGTCTCACCAGGACTCGACGGCGCCTACCACGGGCAGCTCGTCTTGGGTCATGGTTCGCCATTGTAGCGCGGCGTACTCGGCCGACAGGGCGAAGAGGCCAAACCTCACCTCATCGATCCAACCCGGAAACGCCGAGCTGCTGCTGTAGCCGCCGAGCCAAAGGTCGGCCGGCTCTGCCGGTTCATCGGTCTGGATCGGGGCCTGGTAGGTGACCGGCGCCCCGTCGATGTACAGCGTCAACAGGTTGGTGGTGCGGTCAAACACCGCTGCCACATAGTGCCAGTCATCGGACGTGACGAGCTCAGTGACCTTGGCGACAACCGGGGTTTCGGTGTTGCAGTTGTCGCCAGGCGCCGTTTGGAACGTGGCGGAGATCTGGTGCTGCTGGGAGGTGGCGATCATCCAGCCGCAAGAGGTATGGGCTCGAAAGGCGAGATGTCCGTTCTGTTGCAGGTCGAGCTTGAACCATGCCTCGAAGGTCCCTGCGGTGCCGTGGGGGATGGCGAAGGCCTGCGCGGCATAGGGGTCTTCGACGAAGATGTGCTGTCCAATCTCACCGAAGTGAAGGCCATCGCCCGCCAGGCAATGGCCCTGATCGTCGGTCGTCATCCCTTGCAGGAGCCCGTCGTGAGACTTTGCGGAGGAGTACACCGTATCGTCACCCAGCAAGTCGCTCAGGTGATAGACCACCTCGTACCGCTCCCAGACCGCCTGCGGTGAGGGTGCGCAGCCTGCGGTGTCGCTGCCGAAATACATCCAGATGAAGTCGTCGCTGCCGAGCGCGATGTGGGGCACCCGAACCCAGAGATGGGCCGAGTCCGAGCCCCATTGCTCCACCTCGTGAGCCAGCTCGTTTGCTCCGTCGGCGTCGACGAAACAGATATTCTGGCTCTCCGGC